>JAGXKX010000061.1 GCA_018335015.1 Candidatus Bipolaricaulota bacterium | reverse complement strand
TGGTGGTGAGGCTGGGGTTCGTTAAACTATCGACTTTGAGGAAAAATAGAAGGTTCGTTATCGTCGGTACGTTTATCGTAGCGGCGTTTATAACTCCGACCGACCTCTTTTCTCAGGCTTTTATGGCGGTACCCCTCATTTTGCTTTACGAAGCTACTCTCCTTGTTGTGGCTTTTACCATAGGAGAACCTGAGACTGAGTGAACCCGCCCGTAATTAGGCCACCAGTTTTGCCGTATTGTTGACTATTCCAGGGGCAAGGGGATAAAAGATCGTCTTTTTGTCCTTCTTAATTATCTTCAGCTGGCCGTCGTCAGTTTTGACATACTTAAATCCGAAACTTTTTATAATAGGATATGGTAAGATGTAAGTATAAGTGATAATATACCTCTGATCGTAAGTTCGGTAAACAGCTATTCTCCCCTTGAAGTTGACCAGGTGGTCTAAATCTACTACTTCCTTCACCTGGTCCGGTAGCCAACGCTCCTCCTTGTTCTTCATTGTCTCGATTACCCCGTTTACATCGTAGGTAGGTCCAAGAGAGACCACGACAGGGTTCTCCGAGTATATTCCCCCACCTCCGTATTTCATCTCGGTCCTCATCCTGATGTCCGCAAGTTCAGAAGTAACCAGGTGCCAGGAGGAAAGGAATACTATCAAGATGACTATAAAAATTATTCTCAGCCAGTATCGTTTTTTCTCGACCTTTTCTCTCCTATCTTTGTTTTTCTTGCTGGCTCTATTGTCCAATCCTCCGAAAAAATTGAGATACTCCCTTTGAGATCTAAATCTCAGGCAGAAGTAGAGTAATATTAAGGGTAAGCCAAGAAAATAGACGAAAAAATAGGTAATCGTTAGCATTTTCTGACCCCGGATCCCCTTCCCTCAAAAGATTCTTCCTTTGAAGAATCGGCTAATTTTTCGGGAAACCATCTTTAGTTTGTTGAGCGGCAGGCAGATTTTCAACCCAAACTGAGTTTTTCTACCTCATCCCTGAACCTGGAAAATATGAGAGAACCGCTTCAGGATATATATCTTGTCCAGTCCAAACTTGGTTAAGAATTGCAGCTGATAGTCGAATTTTCATTACCCGGTTTTTGGCCCTCTCAAAACCCCTAACGGGCTTAGCCGTATGTTGTAATTTGACATATATGACTGGTCTATTTATTATAAATTACAAAGCAAGAAGGTAGAAAATTATTTCAGGAGGGGAGCTTGCTTGGTGATTGATAACTCGAGTTCAACCAGTAAATATAGTATCGTTACAATTGAAACAAGGTTTTTAGCCCAAAAAAGGAGGTGATAGGCTAAAGTTCCGGTACAAGGATCAATTTGAGCAAGAAAGTTCTTTTTCTAAGTTTTCCAGTAAATTCTAGTTGGTTCGAAACTTTTCTTAACCAAGACGAAAAAATAGCAATGATTTAAGGAGGGTAAAATGAATTATAATTATAAAAGCGCAATTGTTCTATCTTTATCCATACTGTTGGTTCTGAGTGCTTTTACGGCCGTTTTTGCTCAGGACGAAGAAGGTGAACTTGTAAAGGAGATCAACCTGGAAGTAAGGACGAGCCAGTCTACAGGTATAGGGGATACAGCCGAAGGCACGCTGGATCTCTTCATGCAGGCCGTGCCGGGGAAACTCTTCGAAGGAATCTCGGAAAGTATGCGGCAAAACATCGGCAGAATTAGAAGTGCCGGGTCCTATAACAACCTCTACTTTAATCCCGCTGCCTCTGCCAATTACACGTCTGAAGTAGGCGGAAAAAGACAGTTCAATCCTTACTCTATTGAGAAATTCCGCTACGCGATGAACTGGCTCGTGGATAGAGAAAAAATAGTTGAAGAAATGTACAACGGATTCGCAGAAGTCCGACCTACGTCCGTTGCTAAGAGTGTATCTACTTATGATAAATACGTACAGCCAGTAGTTAAAGAACATGGGGTAACACCGACCGGCGATTTTGAAAAGGCCAAGACGATGATTACGGAAGCCCTGGAATCCGCAATGGAAGATCCCGAACTCATGGGCGAGTTGAAGAAGATGGAAGCGGATGACTCCCCCGTTGGCTACTGGTGGGCATACAAAGGGCCTAATGAAGAGGAATTCAATCCGATAGAGCCGATAGTCATGATCCGGGTCGAGGACGAGAGAAAGGAGATTGGCCAGTATTACTGCGACCAGCTGGAGAAAGTCGGCATCAAACCCCAAAGAAAACAGTGGGACAGGAGAAAAGCCATCCAGACTGCCTGGTACACCGATCCTAAAGAACTTAAATGGCACGTTTACACCGGTGGCTGGATTGCTTCCGGAAATTCCTTCTTCGAAAGGTTCAGTGCCTTCCAGATGTATTCTCCTTTTTACGGCTACATGCCGGGTGGATTTGCCGGGGAGAACGCCTGGAAGTACCAGCAGGAAGATCTGGATAAGTTCGGTAAAAAGATACAGCAAGGGGTGCTTGAAACACGGGAAGAGTACTGGGAAACCTTCCAGAAATGTCTCGACCTTGGTCTGGAAGAAAGTGTCAGGGTCTTCTTGACCACCAATTTCAACTACTACCCATATAACAAGGATCAAGTCGTTTCGTTCATTCCGGACGGGAAAATTGGCTGGTCCAGTGTTTGGACGGGGAGAACAATTAAGACTGTAGACGGGGTGCTGGACACTGCCGAGTTCGCCAGTCAGGGAAATCTGTTTATGGATAACTGGAACTTCATCGGTGGATCGACGGACGTCTATACTCAGAGATTAATCAGATTAATTCGAGATGAAGCTTACTGGTCAGACCCGCAGACCGGTCTAAATGTTCCGATCCGGGGAGACTGGACGAACATAGAAGAGGACTACGAGTACGAGGAAGGCGAGTTGAAGCCGGGCCTGGAAGTACCGAGCGATGCCGTTTACTACGACACCGAAGCCGAAGAATGGAAAAACGTTGAAGAGGGGACCATGGCTGCGACGAGTGCGACCTATCAGTGGAAGTTCTCCAAATTTCACGATGGACATATGATAGACGACACGGACCTCGTTGCCTCCTGGGCTTTCAGCAAGGAATGGGCCTATCAGGACAACGAAGGAGATCCCAAGTTTAACAGTGGCTTTGGCGGTCAGTCAAGACCTTTCTACGAAAAAGTCCGAGGGGTCGTCTGGCACGGAGACGGGGAGTTCACCGTCTACGGCGACTACACCTTCCCGGAGGACTCGATGATTGGTATGTACTACAATATAGGAATTACCAAACCCTGGGAGATAAATTACGCAGCAGGCGAACTGGTTGCTTCCGAGGAGCCCTCGCCCGAACTTCAGCAAACGTATACCTGGGAGGAGTCCGAAGGTTCCCAGTGGGTCCACTTTATCAGCGAAAACCAGGGCAAGGACTTCAAGGCGGTACTGGAGAGTATGAAGGAAAACTTTAACGTTCCGCCATACCTCAAAGAGGAGAACAATTCTCCAGCGCCGATTACCTCTGATGAGTTGAGCCAGGAAGTGGACAGCGTAATCGAGTTCTACGAAGAGTACGGTCACTTCTATCCCTCACAGGGACCGTTCGTGCTGACCAATTACGACGCCCAGAACAAGGTAATGAATTTCGAAAGGTTTGACCAGGTCGTCGATAATCCGGAATACCCGTACAGCTGGGACCATTGGGCAGAGACTATGAAATTTGTCAGCCTGACGATCGGAAACATCCAGGTTCCCACTAATACGCCACGGGGGTCCAACTTCACGGTCAGCGTGAGCGCGGAAAGGACACAGTCTTATCCGACTGAAGAATCTGCTCCGGCGGAAGAAGGGAACGTCGAGGTTAGGTTGCTCTCGGATGGAGAACTACTTCACTCAGAACAGGCGGAACTTACGGAACCGGGAATGTTCAAGGCAACGATGCCGGCGGATGCCACCGTAGACCTCGAAGCGGGAGCTTACGAAGTCAAAGTCGTCGGGTCTCTGCCAGGACAGGAAGCTTCCATAGTAGAAGCGACTTCCACCATAGTCTTGGTTTAACCCGGTATGTTTATTGTTTAACCCGACGCAAAACCGTTGAGCACTATGGCCAGGGTTAGGGTTATCTAGCCCCAACCCTGGCTTATTATATTTTATCCGAGTTTAAATTTTCTCGAGAACTTTTATCCTGAGAGTGGGAAACTTTAACTTACCAACGGGATCGGGCCAAAAGTTTAAGTTGGGGTACAGCGGGAAGGGTGGTTTTCCTAGGAAGTCTTATGTTTGTTTGATTTTACATCTATCCTATGTTATTTTTTTCGGAGTAAACCTTAGGGACAAAGGTCAACTGTTTTGACTAAGCTGTTTATGCCAGCACGGGGGGGCGAAAGAATCTCTGGTGCGATTTTGTTTCTTTAAAAGCAAAGGTTGGAGCTTAATCGGAATAAAACAAGCATCTGGAGGGGTTTGGTTGACTAATTCGATATTGTCTGGGGGTAAAAAGAAATGCCAGCGAGGGTGAAGTACCTCGTTTTTAGGACCTTTCAGGCTTTGATTACCTTGGGGATAGTAGTACTCATCCTTTCCTCATTATTTAACAGCATGTCAGAGGAGCAGCTTCAGACGAGAATCAGGCAGACTGTGACTGCCAGGGTCCGTAATAGCACTGAACTCCAGCAGCTATCCGATGAAGAGTTAAAGGAATGGCGGGAAAACGAAATAGGGAAGCTCAGGGATAGATGGGGGTTGGACCAGCCGGTCTGGCAGAGGATATTTATGGATGCCTGGGATAGGATGAAACTCGATTTTGGTCAATCCTACATGATGACGGCACCGGGCGGAAGCAGGCAGGTAATGGATATAATCTTGTCCCGGCTACCGAGGACTATCCTCCTGTTTACGACTGCTGCGGTTATTTATGTTTTACTTGGGTTGATAGTTGGGCTTAAAGCGGCTCAGGTGGCTGGAGGTAAATTGGACAGGTTCTTGTCTATCTTCGGCATGACTTCTTCCAGCATGCCCATGTGGTGGCTTGGGATGCTGGCAATTTTAATCTTTGCCTATCAGCTCGGTTGGTTTCCTTCAACGGCTCTGCCTCTGCCCCAGACTACCGGCCTGGATTACTATTTAGGGGTTCTTTATAGGCTAGCTTTACCACTTGGGACGATAGTCTTCAACATCTTTGGCGCCAGAGCATGGGTGACGAGAAATATAGTTACGGACGTCCTTCAGGACGACTACATCATGGCGGCCAGGGCTAAGGGAATTCCCGAGCGCAAGGTAATCTACGGCCATACACTCAGGACGGCGGCTCCCCCGGTTGTAACTTCGGCGTTGCTCTCACTGCTGATGTCCATAGGTGGGGCAATGATTACCGAAGTGATATTTAACTGGCCGGGAATTGGATTGTTAACAAGGGTTGCAATCCTGCAGGGAGATATTCCGGTGGTCATGGGAGTGATGTTTATTACCTCCGCAATTTATATATTTGGTTACCTGGTGGCTGATCTACTCTATGGGCTGCTCGATCCCCGGGTCGAAGTCGGTACATCCCAGTCGATGCGGTAGGGGGTAAAATGATTCGGAGAAAGTTAAAGGATTTAATTAGAGGTTTTTTCGTAGTGTTTCGCGAGTACAGGGGCGAGACTACGGGGATGATTGGCTTAAGCTTGATAATCTCCATGATTATTCTCGCCCTTCTGGCTCCCTCTCTAGCTCCCGAGACAAATCAAAAATGGGATAACGTTGACCGCTGGAGAGATCTGCCAGGCGGTGCGCCGCCCTTCTGGATGAACTACTTTTCCAGTACGAGTAAGGCGAGGCACCAGGTCAAAAACGAGCCCGATAGTCTCTCGAGCGAGTCCGTTATCACCACGCTGGTTTACAATTATCAGTTCGACTCGGATTTACCTCCCAAGGACATAATCTTCTACGTTAAGGGGAAGTACACAAGCGACAGGCCAACGCTGATAGCGAGCCTCATTAGGCCCGGCGGCGAAAAGGTTCAGCTCGCCACTCGGGATATTCAAGGAACGGAAGGGGAGGACGGTTATACTTTTGAGACGCGATTGACCATGTTCGGAGGAAGTCAGCAGAGGACGAAGGTCCACAGGTTTGCCAAGGAATACGAGGAGGGCTCGACTCCGGACCCGAGCGAGATAGACGTTACCCGAACGGCATTCGCAAAAGCTCAGGACGGAATGTTGTCTCGGACAGAGCCGCTAAATGGAGAATACAAGATAGAGTTACTGCTAGTTGGTCCAGGGACGGAGCTAACTAACTCTCGCGCGATATTTACAGGACGGGTTTACGGCCTGATGGGGACCGATGGTACCGGTCATAATATTGCACGGGGCTGGATCTGGGGAGCCAGGTATGGGCTTATCCTTGGCCTATCCGTCGCTGCCGGAACGGTAATAATAGCCCTGATATTCGGAATGACTAGTGCTTATTACGGAGGATGGGTCGACGAGCTAATGCAGCGTCTGAACGAAATAGTGATGGGGATCCCGACCCTGCCAATTCTCGTGGTTGTAGCGACCTTATGGGGGCGTAGCATCTGGTTTGTCATATTTATCATGACACTACTGTACTGGCGGGGTATTGCCAAGACCATCAGAGCCCGAGGGCTACAGATCAGACAAAATACTTACGTTGAGGCAGGTGAGGCTCTGGGGGCCAGCGGGGCGAGGATTATTCGCGGTCACATGATCCCCCAGATGCTCCCTTACGCCTTCGCGGAGGCGGCGTTGATGGTCCCCATGGCAATAATAGCTGCCGCCGGGTTACACGTGCTGGGTCTCGGTGATCCTACGGTGGTAACATGGGGGACCATGCTAAGTGAGGCAAATAGCGCCGGGGCTACTATTCGTGGCATGTGGTGGTGGGTCCTGCTACCCGGACTGGGGATCACGCTACTGGGGTTTGGATTTATATCGGCCGGTATGGCGGTTGAAAGGATCGTCAATCCGAAAATGAAACAGGAATAGAAATTATGTGAGGGGGAGAATGATGGCTAATCCTGTTCTCGACGTGCGGAACTTGACCACTCACTACTTCACGAGAAAAGGCGAGGTCCAGGCTCTGGACGACGCCAGTTTTGGTCTTGATAAAGGGGAATCGCTGGGGGTAGCCGGTGAAAGCGGTTGTGGAAAAAGCACCATGGCTTTTTCTCTTATTAACCAGGTTCAGCCTCCCGGACGGGTGGTCGAGGGAGAGGTAAATATTGACGGCATAAATTCTGTTCAGTTATCCGAAACGGAGACCAGAAAGAAGGTTAGGTGGAAGCGGATTTCGATGGTTTTCCAGGGTGCAATGGATATCCTGACTCCCGTTTATACCGTGGGTCATCAAATGAAGGAGCCATTACATTATCACCAGGGTATTACCGGTGACGAAGCCAGGGAGAAGTGTGAGAAGTACCTCGGAGAAGTGGGACTGGACAGAGAAATATTTACCAGATACCCCCACGAATTGAGCGGGGGCCAAAAGCAGAGAGTAATTATAGCAACATCTTTGCTTCTAGAGCCTGCAGTGTTAATTGCGGATGAACCTACTACATCGCTGGACGTGGTTGTAGAGGCCCAGATAATGAATCTGCTTAAGCGGCTTAAAAAGGAACTCGGAATATCGATGATATTCATTACGCACGATCTCAGCATTCTCTCCGAGGTTTCAAACAAGCTCTCGATAATGTACGCCGGAAAGTTCGCCGAACTCGGGGACGCGGAAAGGATATATAACAACCCTAAGCATCCTTATACTGAAAAGCTCCTGGCTTCAATTCCCCGACTCCATAAGGACGTTAAAAGACTGGAGAGAATTCCCGGTGCTCCGCCAAACCTGGTCGATCCTCCTTCGGGCTGCCGGTTCCACCCCAGGTGCCCTTACGCGGAAAAAGTTTGCCAGGAGGAGGAACCGGAACCAAGAGGGGTCGAGGGAAGAAAGGTTGCCTGTCACTTCGCGGGCGAGGTCACGTGAGGGAGGTGAGAGCATGAACGCCGTTCTGGAAGCTGAAAACCTCAAAAAGTACTATACCATGAGTCAGTCCTTCTTCGGTAGGTTACTTGGAAGCCAGAAGAAGTACGTCAAAGCGGTGGACGAAGTGGATTTTCAAATACCTCGGAAGAACGCGATGGCAGTCGTTGGGGAATCCGGCTGCGGCAAGACAACTCTCGGAAAGGTAGTAATGAGACTCCTGGACGCCACGGGCGGAAAGTTAATAATGGAAGGAAAGGACGTCACGGAAATTAGCGGCTCCGGTGAGTTGAAGGCTTACCGACGGACCACACAGATGATATTTCAGGACCCATTTTCCTCCATGGATCCCAGGTTTACAGCTTTTAATACACTGGAAGAGCCGATGGATATACACGACATCGGGGGCAGTTACGAAGAGAGAAAGAAAACCATCATGGATGCACTCGAGGAAGTTCAATTGACTCCGGCCGAAGAGTTCATAGATAGGTACCCCCACATGCTTTCCGGGGGGCAGAAGCAGAGAGTCGCAATAGCGCGGGCACTAATTCTCAATCCCGATTTCATAGTTGCAGACGAGCCGACTTCCATGCTGGATGTTTCCGTCCGGGCGGAGCTGCTCAACCTGATGAAAGATCTGATGAACGAGGAAGACCTAACTTATCTCTACATCACCCACGATATCTCGACATCAAGGTTCTTTTCCGATTCCATATCCGTGATGTATCTGGGGAAATTTGTCGAAAAAGGGGAAGTAGCTACAGTTCTTGATAATCCTCTTCATCCCTACTCTCAAGCCCTGTTAAAAGCGGTACCGGAACCAAAACCAGAAATGATTGAAGTAATCAAAGAACTTCCAATTAAAGGTGAAGTCCCGGATGCCACGAATGTACCTCCCGGTTGCCGATTCCACCCGAGATGTCCTTACTCTCAGGATATCTGTGAGAAAGAAGAACCTGAGTTAAGGGAGGTCGAGGGCAGGGAAGTTGCTTGCCACTTTGCAGGAGAAGTACCTTAATTGGTATTTCGGTGGATTAAAAACTACCTGAACTATCACTTTCCTGGAAGGAAGAATACATGAACCGCAAAGCGCCAGGAATATTAGAAGTCCTGACAGGTAATAAGAGAATTTTAATTGGCGCGGTTATGCTTTTACTGGCGTTGATCCTTGCGTTTTCCGCGGTTTATAACAGAACCGCTACCTATTCTCGAGAGGGAAGTATAGAGTCGGGAGAAACCGTGGGAATCGAAAAAAGAAGGCCGGAAAACGAAGGTAAGTTGAATCTAAAACCTGTCGAGGAATCAGTATCGGAATCGGCAGAGGTAGTGCTTCTTGACGATAATCAGGAAGTCCTACAAACGTTATACCCGGGTGGAAAGGAAGATAGCGCTGTGGAAATAGACAGAGAAGCAAGTTATTTTAAGCTGGTGTCCGGTGAGGGTAGTTACGATTACGAATACCGGATAGAGTTTTCCTACCAGCCGTTGAGGTGGCTCTCAATTCCTGCCGCTCTTTTTACAGTTTTAGGTGTAATAGCTATCTACCGGGGGTTCGACGAATTTGTGGCCGACTTTGCAAAAGAGAAAATAGAAGAGTCGGAAGAGGAACTGGAAGAGGAGGGTCAACACGTCGACTTTATGGGGATAAATAACGAGGAGGGAGAAGATTAAGGGATAAGATGAAGGTATATTTTAGCCATCCGACTATTACTTTCAGAACTCGAACCGAGTCTATTTGCCTGGAGATAATTGATGAGATCCTCGATCCCGACGAGATAGTCAATCCTCCGGATTTTGGTCTGAGAGACGACCTGAAGTCGGTTATTCACGGATGCGACGTCGTTGTAGGAATGGCCATCGAGAACAACCATACATTCCTCGTCTGGAACGAAATGAAAGAAGGGAGAGATCACGGGGCTGTGGTCTACACTATCAGGGTAAAGAACAAAGAGAATATCGGAGAACTCGAAAAGGGGTTCCCGGAAGGTGTACGAGAGCTTTCCCGAGAGAAGTCCGATAAGTTTACGGGCGAATTGATGAAAGAAAATAGAAGCTCGTTTCTTAGCCTGCTTTTTGGCAATTGGGGAAGTCGTTTCTAGCAGTTCTTCGAAAGGTGGTACTCGGTTCTTTTACCATTGTCTTAAACTCAGTTCTTTCACCACCGTCGGAAGCAATGTGAAGGACAAAAGAAATCATTATTTTTTAGTTCAAGTCTCCTGCCTATTACCTGGCAACTGATTTAACCTTAAAATCCTACCAGTAGACGAAATCCCGGCAGCCAGGTAATAGGCAGGAGGCACAGTAGGACAAAACAATGATGTACGGGGATGGTGAAGGAGATGAGTGACAGGTACTCTCGGTCGATAAGGGAAAGAATCCTAGCGACCTGAAGCGAGTTTACGACTGTTGGAGCAGATGCCGTTTTTTTACCTGAAGTACTTTCTCCCAACTTTCCTCAAGATTTCCCGGGAAAATCTTGATCCTGTGGCCGCCTGAACTTTTTCTCCCCCTCCTGATTTGAAGAGAAAAGATCCCGTGAAAAGGTCTTTTCTCACTTTCTCCCCTTCGTCAC
>JAGXKX010000011.1:2028-36175 GCA_018335015.1 Candidatus Bipolaricaulota bacterium | reverse complement strand
TCCCTTCCAGGGTCTTAGTCCCAGGGTCAGGGCACCCGCACCAACTAAGCCGCCGGCACCCCACTTTAGGAACTTTCTTCTCGTAAGTTTAGTCTCTTCTGATGTGGTCATTTTGGTGTTTTCCTCCAGAGTACGCGGTCAGTTGTGTAGTCCTATTATAATCAGTTTCTATCCTAACGGAAAAGTGCTTGTTATTTCAATATCTATTGACCTCCCGGTCAATTCGGAGCCAGGGCTGCAATTCGTAAAGTTTCAAAAACTTTCGCTTGACAAATTACGATAACGATATATAATAAATATGAGTGTTAGCGAAGTGATTGCTTACCTGCGAGTGCCGTGTGTCTTATAAAATTACTTCAGTTTCCTTTCTTATTAATAAACTCTGCCAAAGGGCAATTATTTCTTAAACTTGAAATAATCTATCAACCTGAAATTAGTTCTCTAACAGACTAAGATTAACAGAATAGTAAGCTACGGAGGTGGACATGGCAAATAGGAAGTTAAAAGACGATAACGAGAAGAATCCTATCAGGAGGTATTTCGACGAAGTAGGCAACGAGGCGTTGCTCACAAGGGAAGAAGAGGTTGAGCTCGCGAAAAGGATCGAGCAGGACGACGAAGAAGCAAGAGAAAAGCTTGCCTCTTCCAACCTCAGATTAGTTATTAGTATTGCCAAGAAATACCGGAACTACGGATTACCTTTTCTAGACTTGATCCAGGAAGGGAATTTGGGTCTGATGAAGGCGATCGAGAAATTCGACTGGAGGAAGGGCTACAAGTTCAGTACTTACGCCACCTGGTGGATCAGGCAGGCAATATTGAAGGCATTAACGAACAGGTCCCGGACGGTCAGGGTTCCGGCTCATATGAAGGAATTGAGCCGAAAGATAGATAGAGTGGAAGAAGAATACATACAGGAACACGGGACCGAGCCACCGATTGAGAAGGTTGCCGAGGACCTTGACGTTACTGTCGAAAAGGTTAGAAGGGCAAAGAAGGCAGCCCAGACGACTGTTTCACTGGACAAGCCCCTGGGTGAGGAGTCTAGCGACAGCGGAGTTCTGGGAGATATCTTTGCCGACGATAACCTTCCCACCCCGGAACAGGAGACCTTCGATTCTTTATTAAAGGGCAGACTCAAGGGCCTGTTGAACAAAGAATTAACTGATAGGGAAAAGCACATTCTTAAACTAAGATACGGTCTTGAGGATTATAAGACGAGGACTCTGGAAGAGGTGGGCGAGGTTTTTGATATAAGCAGAGAGCGAGTAAGACAGCTCCAGAATAGGGCCATCGAAAAACTCCAGAGGCCAGAAATTAAAGAAGAGCTCGGAAGATATAAGAAGCTTAGCGAAGAGGAGTGAGGAGATTGTTACCCAATGTACGACCTGATTTGAGGCGATACCTTAAATCAGGTCTTTTTTTATTTTTCACCCCTCTCTTTTGATAGATGAGCAAAACTAAAATAGTCGCTACTTTTGGACCAGCCTCCCAATCGCCGTCAGTTATCGAAAGTATGGTTGACGAAGGGGTAAGCTGTGCCCGCCTTAATCTCTCTCATGGAACCAAAGAAAAACATTCCGACCTTATCGCGAGCCTCAAGAAGATAAGAAATGATAACGACCTCCCCTTATCCATTATTGCAGATACCAAGGGGCCCGAAGTAAGGATAAGACCGGCCGAAGGGGGAGATATCCACCTGAATGAGGACGAGGTAGTGCTTTTAACGTCCGGACGAGCCGGTGAGCACAAGAGTTTTATAGCGGATTACGAAGACATCCGGGGTTTCCTCGACGAGGGTTACGAAGTAATCGTCGGGGACGGGGAACTCTCTCTGACCGTCGAGACCGTTTCCGATCGTGGCGTTAGGTGTAGGACCATGAGTTCCGGCGTGATCTCCGGTAGACAGCGGATAACAGTACCGGGGATCAGCTTCCCTTTGCCTCCAATTACCGAGCAGGACAAGAAAGATATCAAGTTTGCCGTCTCCGAAGGCGCCGACTGGCTTGCCTTATCATTCGTCAAAGGGGGAGAAGAGATAAAACAGGCAAAGGAACTGGCCAGAGACGTGGACGATAGGGACGTTCCTGTAATTGCTAAAATTGAGACCGCGGAATCTGTAGAAAATATCGAGGAAATCGCCCTCGTGGCGGACGGGTTGATGGTTGCCCGAGGCGACCTTGCCATGGCTCTGGGTATGGAAGAGGTTCCTTTTCTTCAGAAAAGGATTATTCGGCTTGCTAACAATATGGCAAAGCCCGTAGTTACAGCTACTCAGATGCTCGAGACGATGATCGACGCACCCACGCCTACGAGGGCTGAGGTCACGGACGTAGCTAATGCAGTACTGGACGGTACTGATGCGATCATGCTTTCAGGAGAGACGGCAATAGGATCCTATCCGGCAAAAACCGTGTCCACCATGAGAAAGATAGCCAGGAAAGCCGATGACAATTTTTCTCCGTCCAACAACCTGACGAGCCAGTTAGACGGGAAAAGAAGCGAAACTGCTCCGGAGATAGGTCGCGCTTCATGTACCATGGCTGAGCGGCTGGAAGCCGGGGCCATAATTACCTCGACCAGGTCCGGTTATACGGCCAGGTTGATTGCCCGATTCCGACCCGAAGTTCAAATTATTGCGGTTACCCCCTCCAGATCAGTCTACAACCAACTGGCTCTGGTATGGGGCGTAAAGCCAATCAGAATGGAAACGACCCGAAATACCGATCAGATGATAGAAAAGTCCATTTACTCTGCTAGGGAAGAGGGTTACGTCGATAAGGGCGATCTAGTAGTAGTTACTGCAGGTGTACCGTTCTCCGTAGAAGGAACCACGAACCTCATTAAAGTAGAGCAGGTAGGTTAATTGCTTGGCGAGCGGCTCGTCGGATTATAGAAGCTTGCGTAACCTTTGTGAAAATTCAGTTTAACCTTTCCCAGTGGGCCATTTCTCTGCTTGCCGATAATTATTTCGGTCGGACTTACCGTGGAATCGCTTTCCGCCTCGTCTTCATCTCCATAGTAGTCTTCCCTGTAAATGAAAGTTACTACGTCACTATCCTGCTCGATTGCCCCACTCTCCCGGAGGTCCGAGAGCCGCGGTCGCTTTTTCTCCCTTCGCTCGACGGAACGATTTAACTGGGACAGGGCAACCACCGGTATTCGGAGCTCCCGGGCTATTCCTTTCAGTGACCGGGAAATGTGAGCTATCTCCTGTTCCCTGGTGTTTACGTTTTGTTTCCCCTCAATCAGCTGAAGGTAGTCTACGACGAGCATATTTATGTCGTGTTCGGCTTTCATCCTTCGGGCTTTCGCTTTTACGTCCAGTATCGCGTTGCCGGGCATGTCATCAATGACGATCGTGCTCTCCTGAAGCTTGCCGGCCGCGGTTGCTATATCCCTCCACTTGCTTGATGGAACGAACCCACCCCGTAGCTGATGAAGATTTACCCGTCCCTCTCCGCATAACAATCGCTCCAGAAGCTGCTCTTTAGTCATCTCCAGGGAGAACAGGCCTACTCCCGTATCCTCTTTTAGTGCTATGTTTCGAACCAGAGAAAGCGCGAAACTGGTTTTTCCAGTGCCCGGCCTTCCGGCCACGACTATAAGTTGACCGTCCTGGAATCCGGAGGTCATTTCGTCCAGCTTGGGGAAGCCCGTGGACAGGCCACTGATAGTCTGCTGGCTTGGGTCATGGTGTAGTTCCTCCAGTTCGTCGAAGTGATCCCTTAAAAAATCGCTCAATAGGTGGAAGTCATCCACGGTTTCCTGACGGGAAATCTCGAATACGATCTCCTCGGCTCTATCCAGGACGTCTTTTAATTCCTGTTCGGTATCGTAGCCGAGCTCGCTAATTCTCCTTCCCCCGTTAATTAGCGCCCTCATGAGAGCTTTTTCCCTGAGAATTTCCGTGTAGTGTTCGAGGTTTGCGGTGGTTACTACCTTGTCCAGAAGGTCTGCGAGATAGCCGCGGCCCTGGATTTCTTCAAGCTGGTCCTTTTCCTTCAGGCGGTTGGTCACTGTCACCACGTCGGCGGGATCTCCTTTATCGAAGAGTTCCAGGACCGCCCGAAATATCAGCCTGTGTTCCTTCCAGTAGAAATGACCGGGTTTGACTTTCTCTACTACCTTGGGTACGACATCTTCCGGGTCCATGAGGATAGACCCGAGAACGAGTTGTTCGGCTTCCTTGTTTTTTGGTATAGTTCGGTCTTGAGGCATAATCTTGAATCAATTATAGGTAAGCTATTTTGAATAATCCAGAATCAAATATGTCAGCAAGGGTTGGCTCGGACCTTCTCAAAAATTTAGCTTCTTTTCTTCTTTAAGTGTAGTCGACGACCCAGAGCGCGGAAAATCCCAGGTAGTCTTTATCGGGAGCATCCGTCCACCGGACCGGGGAAATCCTAGCGAAGCGGCGCATATGTTTGACCGAACCAGCACCCAGTTGAGTTTAGTTACCTGGTCAAGGTTAGTGACGAAGGATAGATGATGGCTGCCTGCAATAAATATCCTACGTAAACCAAACCAGGTACGATTACTCAACTGGGTGCTGGTGAGGGATATTTCCATAACCGAGTAAGTTTAACTGTTTAAGAGTGATAGTTCCTATAAGTGAGACCCACTGTCATGAACAGGACAGTTTGAGTACGCGAGTCAGGAATTTCCCCGGTCCGGTGGACCTGAGTTAAAATATAAACACAATTTAAGAGAATCAAATGGTTATTAGCAACTGTTGTCAATAATGATTTAAACAACTCATCTAGTTATAAGGGTGGACGTAAAAACTGGAGAGGCAAGCGGGTGGCACTTTGATCCTTTTTGGTGGAGGTGGCGGGAATCGAACCCGCGTCCAGCATTGCCTCCGTTCAGCATTTACAAGCTTAGTCCCGATTTAGTTTTAAGGAATAGAGTGGCACGGAACGGCCAGCTCTAGCCCCGAGCTCTTAAAAGTTTTCCTTCTGCTTCAGAGCCAGAGCAGAAGGTAAGCTCGTATAGTCGTCGTTCCTTAAGCTCCTACGAGCAGAGAGCAGAAGGAACGCCGCTTTTTGGCTTAAGCGAACGCTCCTGCGGCGACAGTAGAGTTACTGAATTCGCCGGCAGCGTTGCCCATTCCGCCAAAAGCGGGTGCCGTTGTATCGTTGGCATTTATTAGAGAAATGTAGCCAGTTTTAGGAGCTGACTGGCTCCGCTTGTAGCCTCCCTTCGGCAATGCTGTCGAACCCTTTCACCCCCATGTAAAAGACCACGTACAACTAGCGGCGCAGGGATTCGAACCCCGAGCCTCTCGGATATGAGCCGAACGCTCTAACCAGTTGAGCTACGCCGCCAAATCTGGTTGCGGGGGCCGGATTCGAACCGACAACCTCCGGGTTATGAGCCCGACGAGCTTCCTAATTGCTCCACCCCGCGATGTAGACTAATTGTAATTGAAAACGACTAAAAATCAAGTTTAGGTAACAATTTACGGAGAAACTCAAATCAAATTATTGAGTGCCGGGGGCGGGACTTGAACCCGCACGGGGTACATTACCCCAAGGGATTTTAAGTCCCTTGCGTCTGCCAATTCCGCCACCCCGGCCAGGTTAAGCGAAGATAAGATAGGAATCTGGTTGCGGGGGCCGGATTCGAACCGACAACCTCCGGGTTATGAGCCCGACGAGCTTCCTAATTGCTCCACCCCACGATGTTTAATTATTGTACTTCAACTCGGCGATAATTCAAGTTTAACCGCTAGCCAAGAAGTTGAAGTACTATATTATTTAGCTTAATTTGTTTGACCACTGCCACTTGCCGGGCAACTGATTTAACCTTAGTTCTTTCACCACTATTTGTTGGAAGCGAGGTGCAGGACATAAGCAATAACTATATTTTAATTCAAACCTCCAGCCCCTTACCTGGCAACTGATTTAACCTTAAAATCCTACCAGTAGACTAAATCCCGGCAGCCAGGTAAGGGGCTGGAGGCAATGAATTGTTACCATTGGTTGTGACTGCGACATTTTTCTTAGAATAGCCAGGAATATCCAAATCAAATGCAAGATTGCCTAATCCATGTTATAACTTCTGGAGGTATAAAGTCTTATGGGGGATATAGAGTTGGACTGGAGCGGGCGACGAGATTTGAACTCGCGACCTTCTGTATGGCAAACAGATGCTCTACCGCTGAGCTACGCCCGCTAGTCCAAAGAATTCTAAAGTTCCACTTTTAGTTTTTCAAGTTGTCGAATCCAGTAACCTAACCTAGATAATAAGTCCCCCGTATTTTTCTGCAATTGACCGGACGGAATCCTCGTTTCCAGTTGCCCGGACGGGTGAAATCCCCGGACTGGCCGTTAGGAAGGTTTTTAACAATTTGGAATCACCCGTCACTATCCCCAACGGGTTGCTGGACCGTAGCTGGAGGAACTGACGGGCTAAAAGCTCCTCCAGTTCCGCCGGTTGACGGGAAATTTCGGAAAAATTCAGCATATTTACTTTGCCGCTGATTATTTTATTCTTGAAGTCCGTCAGGTCGTCTTTTCCGATAGCAATTTCTTCGAATTCCGTTTCTTCCGAAACAGGTATTACGGTCGAGTTATTAGTAATTAATTCATCTTCGGTTGGTGTCGTCGATTTGGTCCGCCCTCCGTACTCAGGTGCGACCTCCGCGAGGGCTTTGGTAAAGTCAGGGTTGCTTCCGCAGCACGAACCAACACCTGACAGGTAGGGAAGACCGGGCCTTATTTCCCCGAGATACTGCTCCGGCGTAAGGTCGTAAACGGCCTCTCCGCCTTCAAGTCTGGGATCACCCGCGTTGGCTTCCGCAAGGAGTGGTTTGGATGTCGATTGGCTGTAGGTTTTTATGATATCCGGGTATGGACCCGGACCTGTACCACAGTTAATAGCCAGGACATCAGCTCCAGTGTAATCTAAAGTTACTGCCCCGGAAGCCGGCATCACCCCGTAACTCGTCCTTCCTCGATCGCCGTAAGATAAGGAAGAGATAACCGGTAAACCTATTTCTTTGCAGGCCACCAGAGCGGCCGACGCTTCTCTGAGCGATTCCATCGTTTCAATTATTATCCAATCCACCCCGCCCTGGTTTAACGCCTTTGCCTGGCTCCGGAAGGTTTCGTAAAACTGGTCGAACGTCCAATCTCCTAGAGGGACCAGAGTTTCACCGGTGGGACCTATAGACCCTGCAATAGATATTTCCCGGGTACCTCCGGAGATGTCCTCAACCGCTTTCCTGGCAAGCCGGGCGCCTTTTTCGTTTAGCTCCTTAGTCTTTTCCCCGTAGCCCGAACGGGAAAGCCTGATTTCGTTAGAGGAAAAAGTATTGGTTGTAAGTACCTGAGCCCCGGCAGCCAGGTAGTCCCGATGGATGCTTTTGATAACTTCCGGTTGGGTTAAATTGAGTACGTCCGTCAGGCTATCTTCAGAGGTCGGCGACCGTTTCTGAACTTCGGTTCCGATTGCGCCGTCAAAAACAGTTAACTCTTCGTAGTTTTCCAGGGCCATCTTCTCACCAGCGTTATTCTAGGTCCGGGGTTTAACCTTATCAAGTTACCGGGATGCCGGTTCTTCTTTTGCAAAAGATCAACTCAGTTCTTTCACCACTATTCGAAAGCGAGATGTAAGACATAAGAAATCACTGTATTTTTTAGTTTAAGCCTCCTGCCCATTACCTGGCTGCCGGGATTTTGTCTACTGGTAAGGTTTTAAGGTTAAATCAGTTGCCAGGTAATGGGCAGGAGGCAGATGAGGACAAGACAACAATGTACAACGATGGTGAAAGAACTGAGATCAAAGTACCTAGTTGCATTGGTTCTCGCGCCCCGACCTTTGGGGAGTTCGGACTTAGAATCTTTCTCCTTCTTACCTGGTTTCCGGGATCTGGCATACGTTCGGACTTTGATTTCAAGGTCTAAATTAGCTGCCAGGCAGGGAGTGGATAGCAGATTAGGACCAGACACTTCGTACAACTGTATTTAGATGATCGAGACCGCATTTGTCCTGTCGGAGATTGCCTTTTTCAGAATCGAACGGGGCTTCTAGTTTGAATAACTCCTAAACCAGCCGTTATTATTCATACGATTTTCACATCAGTTTCTTTTAATTTATACTGCATCGGCCTTAGATTTTCCGATATTGGTTTGAGGTTAACTTTACTCTACTCCTATTTATTTATGACAAAGAAGGGTCGAAAGGCGGAAGATAGAGCAGTTAAATACCTTGGTTCTCACGGACATCATTTAGTTGCCAGAAATTATTTTTGCCATCGTGGAGAAATTGACATAATTACTTTTGACGGGGATTACGTTGTCTTTGTCGAAGTGAAACGCCGGGGAGCTGGAAGTTACGTTGCCCCGGAGAAGTCGATAACGGCGGAGAAGAAACAAAGGCTGATACACTGTGCCAAGAGGTGGTTAATGGAGAACGAATATCGGGGAGACGCCCGATTTGACGTTATCGCTATTCATGAAGGCGAAATTAGCCATTACGAGGACGCAATAAACCTGAGGTCGTGCTAGAATGATTTCGAAAACTTTGAGTGGTGCTGTTACCGGAATAGATGCGATTATAGTTGAAGTTCAATGCGACGTCTCTCGGGGCTTACCCGGCTTCAAACTGGTGGGGCTACCGGAAAAAGAAGTGCAGGAGAGTCGGGACAGGATAGAGAGTGCCATTAATAACTCCGGTTACGAGTTTCCCACTAAAAGTATTACCGCCAACCTGGCACCGGCGGACGTCAAGAAGGAAGGTGTGGGACTGGATTTACCAATTGCAAGCACTATCCTCCGGTCAACGGGGCAAATGTCCGAGGGCTCGCTGCAAAATAAGTTGTTAATCGGAGAATTGTCGCTGGACGGCAAGTTAAGGTCGGTAAGCGGCGTTCTTCCGGTTGTTCTTGCCGCTCGGGAACACCCTGATATAGACCAAATACTCGTTCCACAGGGAAACGCCGGAGAAGCTGCGATAGTTGACTCGCTGGAGGTATATCCGGTTTCAAGTTTAACGGAAGCAATTGAGTTTCTGGATAACGATAGCCAGGGTGGGGTTGAAGAGTACGTTTTCGATCGGGAAGATTATTTCGAATCGGAAAGTAGCTTTCCCAGGGATTTCAGTGATGTAAAAGGCCAGGAAAGTGCGAAACGAGCCCTGGAGATCGCTGCGGCGGGCGGACATAACGTGTTGATGAGTGGACCCCCGGGTTCGGGGAAGAGTATGCTCGCGAAGAGGCTCCCGACTATTCTACCTCCCCTGTCCTTCGAAGAGGCGATAGAAGTAACCAAGATTTACAGCATACTTGGTGAGTTGAGTTCAACCAAGCCCCTCGTTACGCGAAGGAAAGTTCGGGCTCCTCATCATACAATTTCTTACGCCGGAATGGTCGGAGGTGGTCGCGGGAACCCTACTCCGGGAGAAATCAGTCTGGCCCATAATGGAGTGCTTTTCCTGGACGAATTGCCGGAGTTTAATCGAAGAGTGCTGGAGACACTAAGGCAACCGCTGGAGGATCAGGAGATAACGATTTCTCGCGCTTCGAACTCCTACAGGTTTCCCGCCAATTTTTCCTTGATCGGGGCTATGAACCCGTGCCCCTGTGGGTATCTTGGTGATAACGTTAAACAGTGCAACTGTAGACCCCACGAGGTTCGTCGGTACAGAAAAAAGATATCCGGCCCGTTTATGGACAGGATAGACGTCTTTGTCGACGTCCAGAGACTGGGAAAGGAAGAAATGAAGGACCGGGCGGGGGGCCAAAAAAGCAGTACGATCAGGGAGAGGGTTAAAGTATCTCGGGGAATACAGTCGAGGCGGTTTGGTAGAGAGGGTTTGACGAATTCCCTGATGTCGGCCGAGCAGGTAGAAGACTACTGCCAGCTGGATCAATCGGCCGAAAGTTTGGTGGATCAAGCTATTGATCACTACGGTTTTTCGGCGAGGGCGTACCACAAAGTCCTCAAAATTTCCCGAACCATTGCAGATCTGGATGAATCTGATAGGATTTATTCCGAGCACGTATCCGAAGCCGTCCAGTACAGAAGTACGAGAGAGAAAATATTAAGGAAGGAAGGGGTATAAGTGGATGAAAACAGATAAAGCAAAACTCTCAGTGATCGTAATCCTGTCCATTTTGATTCTTCTTGTCTCTTTCGGTGCTTCGATGAGCGGGCAAGATGAAGAGACCGAGACTAAATATGTGGTAAAAGAGATATCAATTACCGGAAACGAGGAAATCGACGATGAGAAAATTCTGACCGAACTCGGCATCGATGAAGGAGACTCAATCAGCAGGAGTGTGTTGGAGAAAAAGGTAGATAACCTAAAGGACATGGGAGTTTTCAGGTCCGTCGAGAGCAGCAGTGAGGTCTCGGATGGAGAGATTAGTCTGGAACTTGAACTATCGGAGTATCCGGTTCTGGATAAGTACGAATTCACCGGCGTTAACATGTTAAATGAGGGTAAGCTCAAGGGAGCGCTGAAGGATGCCGGCATCAAGAAGGGAAAGGTAATAGATAAGAATAATCTGGACGAAGGCCTGAAAAATATCCAGGAGAAGTACGAGAAACAGGGATACCCTTTTGTGAGTCTGGGAAATGTTAATATCGATACCACTTTGAGTATAGAAGTGGTCGAAGGAAAGCTGGCGGGGGTAAGAATTGAGGGCCTGGATACCGTACCCGACGAAGTAGCGCTGGATATGATCGAGGGTAAAAAGGACGAACCGGTAAAGTTGAGAAATCTCCAGAAGTCCTATCAGAACTTACAGAATTCAATTTACTTTACCTCGGTCAATCTGGTCCCCACGAGAGGCTACAGCAGGTCCGATATCATCCTACGCTGGGAGTTAACTGAAAGGCAAATAATCGACCAGGCGGTTGAGGGAACAGAGCTGAATTTGAAAGGAAATACCCTGTATTCCAGTGACGAGTTGAGAAAGTTGACCGGGGAGCTCCCGGGAGGGAAGATAACGAATTACGATTTATTGAGGGTTCTTGAACGCGTTTATGATAAATACCTGAATGACGGTTACAGGTTCGTGGATTTTTCTCTCGATCGGGTCCAGGGTGAAACCATCCTAATAGAATTATTCGAAGGGGAAATCTTTAATATTGATATCGAGGGGAACAAGAACACAGCAAGAAAGGTCATTTCAAACAAAATTCTCCTCTCGGAAGGGGAAATATTCAACAGTGACCTGGTCGAGGATTCTCGGAGAAAAATGCTGGATCTGGGTTACTTTTCCGAAGTCAACCCGGAACCGACCAGGACCTCCGAAGGGATAGAACTGACTTTCACTGTAAAAGAAAAGTCGAAATTGAATAGCATAAATGGCGGTCTAACCTGGTCCGGGAGTGGCCTGGCCGGTAAGATAAAGCTATCAACTAAGAACGTTTTAGGCCTGGGACAGGACGTTTCCCTGAATTTGAACAGAAAGCTAAAGTTCGATGCTAAATTTGGCGGAAGCATCGACTGGAAGAACGTGTATTATCCTGCAGGATTTGATTTTACCAAGTTAAGTGTATACAGGAACGTTGGCTCCAATCAGGGAGTAAAGGCCTCCTTCGGTTACCCCCTTACGGGCAAACTCTCTCTTAATACGGGATACAACGCAGACTGGATTCTTGGAGACGACTCGCTCGATTCGATTACTCATATCTTGTCGACGGATCTGGTCTACGACGATAGAGACAACCCCATGTTCCCGACCGCGGGCACAAAAAGGTCGCTAAAGCTGGAAAAGGCCGGAGATTTTGCCCCGGGAGTGAGTTTTACCCAGTTGACGTTTACGGGGAGTTATTTTCAGGGTTTACCCACTTTGGATATTACCGGCGAAAATAGGCAGACCTTAGGGTTTAACCTCCAGCTCGGCCTGGGTGTGGACGCTCCGAGGAACTACCAGACCGAGTTTGGCGGGAAGAACTCGATTCGAGGATCGGGGGCGGACGTAGCGAGTAATTACGGTTTCCTTAACGGTGAGTATAGATTACAACTGCTGCCCGGTAGTTTGTGGTTCACCTCGTTTGTCGATAGCGGAGTCAAGTTCGGAGAGGACAATAACTACGATTTTAAAAATTCTGCCGGGTTCGAGATCAATTTGCAGCTGTTCGGTCATCTGAGATTGGGTGCTGCCTGGAGTCTTTCGGAAGATTTCAACTACGTTCCGAGTTTTTACTTCGGGATGGGACCCATGTTTTGATCACAAATAAAGGTACTTTGAGGTGAATTATATTGTCAAACAGCAAGATAGTTTTAACTCTTTTACTGGCCCTAGTTCTGGGCTTTGGTGGTGGATATCTGGCCCAGATGGTTGGGGGAGATTCGGACGTCTCCGATTTGTCGAATAAAGTGGACGCGATCGGCGAGGAGGTAAGCAGCCTTCAAACGAGGGTAAACAGAATGCCGGACGACTTCGCCTCTTTCGCGAGTGTAGACGAGGTAAGTGCGCTCAAAACTTCTTTCGACCAGCTGGAACAGAAGGTCGAACAGACCGGGGTCGGAGTTTCGGGCGAGGACGTAGCAGACTTGCAGAACAAGATTCAAAACCTGGAAACCCAGGTGAGTGAGCTAGAAAACACCGGGTCTCAGGAAGGTGGTGAAGGACTCATGGTCGGCTACGTGAACGCCACTGATGCCTTCAACGTATTTACGGAAGCGGTATCAGAAGAGCGGGAACGGGCTCAGAGTAAGAACGAAGAACTTACCCAGCTCCGTGAGCAGGCAATTCAGGGAGAGATTACCGAAGAGGAATTCAACAGACAAAGCGATATACTTCAGGCCGAGAAGCTGAAGGCGCAGCTGGCGATAGATCTCGCCATGGTCGAGAAAATGATAAACGCTCCTGGGTTTGAATCGATTTCGGACAGACTTCAACAGCTTAAGGGTCAGGTAGATCCCATTATGTCGGAATTGAACGGGGTACTGGAAAACATGAGAGACGGGTCGGCTGCACCCGAAGAAGTGGCTCAAACCCTGCAGCAGATAAACTCTCAATACCAGCAGCTTGATAATCTGTTGACTCAGTTAATTGAGACGAAGATATTCCAGATCACCAACAGAGAGGCAAATAACCAGGGCTATGACCTGGTTTTCAGACAGGAAAATGTTATCCTCTACAGGAATAACGAAAAAGTAGACGACCTTACCGAGGACACTAAAGACGTCTTGAGGTCTGAAATAGGCGGTTAAAAAGTACAACAGAGGAGAAAATGGATATTGAAGAGATCAAGGACGCGATAGCACTTCGTTATCCTTATCTTTTGGTCGATAGAGTAGTCGAGAGCGATGGGGAAAAGCTGGTGGCCCTGAAGAACGTGACAATCAACGAACCGTTCTTCCAGGGTCACTTCCCTGAACCCGGTCCGTCCGTTATGCCGGGAACGATGATCGTCGAGGGTATGGCACAGGTTTCTGGCCTCCTCGCCCGGAAAGTCTTAGGCGAGGAAGGGATAGGTTACCTGGTTGGAGTTGACGGGGCAAAGTTTCGACAAAAGGTTACTCCGGGTGACCAACTTATTCTGAAAGCCGAAAAAAACAGAGTCAGAAGTAGTCTCTGTAAAGTTGACGTGAAGGCCTTCGTGGATGAAGAACTGGTCGCGGAGGCTGAAATAACCCTGGCTTTTTAAACCTCGTTCTCGTATTCCTCCATCAGGTCAGCCAGACTTTCTCCCTCTCTTTTTCTCGTAATTTCTACGAGCCCGAGAGGAGTCATATCTATAAAATCGGCCGGCACCCTGTCTTCCCTGAGGTTCTCCTTTAGTTCGTTTATTACTTTTTGTTGGTCTTCGTTGTCGTACATGTCAACGAAGTCGACGATGATTATTCCGCTGATTTTTCGCAACCTCAGCTGTATCGGAATTTCCCTCGCCGCGGCGAGATTGGTGTTTAAAATCGCCTGTGCCTGGTTTTTGTGGTTTACGTTCCCCCCTGTGTTCACGTCAATGGCAGTAAGGGCCTCCGTCTCATCTATTGCCAGATACCCGCCGGACTCGAGACTAACTTCTCGTTTAAGACAGCCTTTTAGTTGTTTTTCGACTCCGTACTTGGAAAACAACGAAGTGTCTTCGTTCTTGTAGAGATCAATCAAGTCCTTGAATTCGTCCATTCTGAGGTAGTGGATGTAGTCAAGGATGTCTTCGTATACGTCCTTTGAATCGGTTAATACTTGATCTACGTCTTCAAGCAGGCGGTCTCTGATAATCTTTCGGACTATTCCCGCGTGTGAGTGAAGCAGGTGAGGTGGTTTGACTTTTGTTGCCTCCTCCTCGATACCCTTCCAGGTTCCCAGCAAGAAATTGAAATCTCGTTTTAAATCCTCTTTCGAGGCGTTTTTTGAGGCCGTTCGGGCGATAAGACCTTCGTTTTCTTCTTTTAGATTTCGAGCTATATCCTTTAACCTCTGGGTTTCTTTATCGTCGGTAATTCTCCTCGAAATTCCCAGTCGGCTATCCTTGGGGAGAAACACCCAGTATCGACCGGGTAGGCTAATCTTTGTCGTGCCCTGAGGATTTTTCGTCCCGATTCCGCCTCGTTTGACCTGGACGATGAGAGATTCTCCCTCATGGATTATCTTATTGATCCGGGGAGGGTACTCGTTAGGATCGAACCCTCTGCTTCTGAGAATGGCCTGATTTATCTCGCTTCGGGAGAGAAAGAGACTTTGTTCTTCTCCAACATCCACGAAAGCGGATCCTAGTCCCGAAAGCACGTCTTCCACTTTTCCTTTGTAGATATTGCTTACCAATCTGTCCTGCTGAAAATCTTCGTAAAAGATTTCTACCAGTTTACCGTTTTCAGTTATTGCCACGCGTTTTTCACCATTACTTCGGTTATCTGAGGAAATTAGTATTTGTTTCATTCTAGCTTTATCACCTTTTTGTCTTCTTCCAGTTTGGGTAATAGGTCTTTTAGGGGGGTCTGTAATTCGGGGTGGACTAAGTCCGGTTCCAGTTCAAGCAAAGGAAGCAGGACGAACCTTCGTTCTTCCAACTTCGGATGAGGTAGCGTTAGCTTCCGTTCCTCCAGAACGTATTTATCTACAAGCAAAAGGTCAAGATCGACGAGCCTGGGACCCCACTTCAGTGAGTCCACACGGCCTATTCGTTCTTCGATCTCTTTGCATTTTTCGAGAATTTCTTCTGGAGAAGAAGGGGTTTCAATCTTGACTGCGGTATTGATGAACCAGGGTTGAGTGGGCCCAACCGGCTCGGTTTCGTAGTCCGAAGCCCGGCTGATCAGATCTACGTCTTCCCTATCAACCAGTAAGCGAAGGGAATTATCGATATTTTTTTTCCTGTTCCCTAAATTGGAACCCAGTCCTATGAAAGCTTGCACCATCGTTTATCAACCATGAATGAGGTCCGATTGCAACCAATAATCAAAACCAGAATTAAAACCTCTACCTTTATCCCCCTAAATTACTATTACCTATATTACGTTACGGAATAGCCTGCCTTTTATCAACTTCATCAATAATTACTCAGTTCTTTCACCACTATTCGAAAGCGAGATGTAAGATATAAGAAATCACTATATTTTTTAGCTCAAGCCTCCTGCCCATTACCTGGCTGCCGGGATTTCGTCTACTGGTAGGATTTTAAGGTTAAATCAGTTGCCAGGTAATGGGCAGGAGGCATATTAGGACTAGACAGCAATGTACAAGGATGGTGAAAGAGCTGAGATTAATCTTTTAAACTATTAAGCCTTTGCAACTGGGGTTTTTCTTAGTAAAATTAGCTGCAAGTTTATTCTCTATAAAAATAAAGGGAACTATAAAGCTAGCCTTGGCTTTAGGTGCTGGTGTTTGTTTCCTCCCCAGAGTTCGGTTGAGCTATATTGTTTAAAGATAAGAGTGTAATTAGATACGGGATAAAAATTCTAGCAATCTAGTTGAGCTGAGCGCTGGAATTGGGTTTTGGGCTTTTTAGCCGAAGACCTCTTTTAACTTGAAGTGTTTTCTGCGCTTCGTCCCTGGCTGGGGCGATTTTCTGAATTAACTGAACCATAACCAATAAAGGAGGTAAGTGTGCCTTTTTTAACTGGATCGGAGTTGGAAAAAGTTTACGCACAAGCTAAGAAATCGGGTTACGGATTTATTGCATCAAATATAGCCGAGCCCAATACTCTAATCGGAGTACTCAGGGCGGCTCGGGATAAGAATAGTGATCTCGTCCTTCAATTGAGTAACAGTGCATCAAAGTTTGCGGGCGACGGTGATCCGATAACTGGTTTGAGAACGATGTCGAATTACATCGAAGAACTGGCGGAGAATTACGACATCGGGGTTTTTCTAAATATGGACCACCTGAAAGAGTCCAATATGGAACTGATAAAGGCCGCAATTGACGAGAAACTAGCCTCGTCGATAATGATTGACGCGTCCAAAGAATCGTTTGATGATAACGTTCGGATTACCAGGGAAGTCGTCGAGTACGCCGAAGGAAGCGGAATTTTAATCGAGGGAGAACTTGGCAAGATCAAAGGAGTGGAGGATGAGGAAACCGCTTCGGCAGAGGCTTTCTACACAGATCCTGACGAAGCAGTGGAGTACGTGAAACGTACAGGAATAGATCTTCTAGCCGTATCCGTGGGAACCCAGCACGGAGTAAGTAAGGGAAAGGACATAGAACTGAGAGTGGACCTCGTCGAGGAAATTAATGAGACGCTTGCCGGGGAAGGATACGACGTTCCTCTGGTGTTACATGGCTCGTCCGGCCTGGTGGAGGAACAACTCGTCCAGGTGCTGGATTATGGAGTATGTAAGCTAAACAAGGACACCCGGTATCAATACGAATACGCTCGCACTGCTCTGGATTTTTACCTCGAACACAAGGATTCGGTGTTACCTCCTGAAGGTGTAAAGGATGACAGAGAGGGTTTCTTTTCCGACATCGATTGGAGTCCCGTCAAATCTGACTTCGACCCTCGGGTCGTTTCGCGGGTAATTCGAGATAGAATAAAAGAAACTGCTGGAAACTTGTTCGAGCAAGCTGGTTCAGTCGACAAAAGTCTATACAGTTAAATCGATAAACAAAAGGTGATAGATATGAATAAAATTGGCATGATAACCGGAGGAGGAGACTCTCCGGGCATCAACGCGGCGCTCAGAGCCATAGTTCGCAAGGCGAAAGACGAAGACATGGACGTTGTCGGGTTCAAGAACGGATGGGCTGGATTGCTGGAAGACGATAAAGAAGAATTGACCCGAGGAGACGTGTCAGGGATATTACCCGTCGGGGGAACGTTTCTAGGTAGTTCAAGGACAAATCCGTTTTCGTTTCAGAACGGTCCTGAAGATGTCGCCAATAATTATGAAAAGAACGATCTAGATGCAATAATTGCTATTGGCGGTGACGATACCCTCGGCGTAGCCCACAAATTGAGGGATTACGACATCAACGCTGTCGGTATTCCTCAGACGATCGATAACGATCTTGCCGAGACGGAATATTCGATCGGGTTTAGTTCCGCCCTTACCCAGGTTATGAATGCCGTCGACCAGCTTCACACCACGGCTTATTCTCACCACAGGATCATGGTCCTGGAGGTAATGGGGCGGGATTCGGGCTGGATAGCTCTCTTCGGTGGACTGGCAGGAGGAGCTGATTCGATACTCGTTCCGGAAGAACCGTTTAAAGTTAAGGACGTCAAAGAGCGGATAAAGGCCCGGGAGTCCGCGGGCAAGCATTTTTCCATTGTCGTGGTATCCGAAGGTGCCAGCCCCGAAGGACTTGATCAGCAAATTACCAGGGAAACCGGAACCGATTCCTTCGGCCACGTAAAATTAGGTGGAATAGGCCACTACCTGAAAGACCAGCTTGATGCGGTTCTGGATATGCCTATTAGAGTCACCACTCTTGCTTACCTGCAGCGTGGAGGAGAGCCGACGGCATTTGACCGGTTGATGGCTACCAGGTGTGGGATATCTGCAGTTGAGTTATGTTTGGAGGGAGAGTTCGACCGTATGACCTCGTTTGACGGGAGCAACGTGGAACCGGTCAGTCTGGAAAAGGTAATCGCGAATTCTCCCAAGTCAATAGACGACGATCTGCTGAGAATGAAGGACCTGTTTTATTAACACCGTTTCTATAAGTGCTTAGACAGACGTTTTCGCCCCCTGGACAGAGATTTTTTGTTCATGGGGGCGAAAGTTTTTATAGCTTTCTGGAGCCGGAGTTAAAGTGGTAAGTGATCAAGCAAATCGAACCGAAGGCATAAGTGATTTCAGCTCTGGCCGATGCCAGCAAGTAGAAGACGGAGGGACGTATAAATAATTAGTTCCGGTAGTAACCCTTATCTCTGACTTTTTCTGAGGAAAGTAGGAATATCGAGGTCGTTTTCGTCCCTCAAATTTTCGTCCTCCTCGTCCGTGAAAGCAATTTCCCTTATGTTGTCACCCTCCTCCTGGGTCCTTCGTCCGTCGTAACCGGTTGCAATTACCGTCAGCTTTACGGAATCCAGGTCATTTCGGATTGTCGTGCCGAAGAAGATGTTGGCGTCTTCGTCAGCTTCGTCTTTTACAAGCTGTGCTGCTTCGGTGACCTCTTCAAGGGACAGATCGGTATTGCCGGTGACGTTCATAATCACGTTCCTGGCGCCTTCTATAGAGCCTTCAAGAAGAGGTGAAGAGATGGCGTTTTTTGCCGCCTTTTTCGTTTTTCCTTCCCCTTCAGCTTCCCCTATTCCCATGAGTGCGGGCCCGCCATCCTTCATCGCGTTTCTCAAGTCCGCGAAATCCAGGTTGATCATGCCGGGTACGGTTATTAATTCGGATATCCCCCTTACTCCCTGCATGAGTACTTCATCTACCATGGTAAAGGCGTTGATAAGGGAAATGTTACCCGGTGCAACTTCCAGCAGTCGATCGTTCGATATCGTAATTATTGTATCAACTTTACCTGACAGGTTCTTTAGTCCCCGCTGCGCCTTTTCCTCTCGTTCTTTTCCTTCAAAAGAGAAAGGCTTCGTTACGATACCCGTGGTCAGTATCTCCATTTTCTGTGCTAAGTCGGCTATAACGGGAGTAGCGCCCGTCCCGGTACCTCCGCCCATACCACAGGTAATAAATAACATATCTACATCCTGCAGGAGGTTCTCAATTGTCTCCTGGTTTTCCAGAGCAGCTTCCCTGCCTATCTCTGGATTGCCTCCGGCTCCCAGACCGCCCGTAAGGTCCTTACCTATTTGAATTGCTTTATCGGACTTATTTACTTCAAGAACCTGAGCGTCCGTATTTATCGAAATTAGCTTAACCCCGTCCACTCCGGCTTCTACCATCCTGTCAATCGCGTTGTTTCCTCCCCCGCCGACCCCGATAACCATTAAGTTTGCCAAGTCGTAGTCGCTGGCCCGGGTTTTAGCTGGTTTAGGTGACGGTTCCCCCGAGTCCTTAGCTTCGCCGTTGCTTTCAGCTTCCTTTTCTTCTTCCTGGCCGGAGTCGGATTTGTAGAAATCCTCCATGACGCCGTCTAAGGGATCTTGCCCCACTGATTTATTTTTTTTATTCATCTTCTATCACCCTCTCTACTAACTTTGCGTAGTCCTCGGCCCCGTGAGATTTGGGAGCGTACTCAAAGATTGTCTCATTGTAGCTGGCTGATTCGGATAGCCTAACGTTCGTTCTAATTGGCTCGGTAACTTTGCTGTCGAAGTGCTTTTTTAATGTCTCGAGTATTTCCTTACTCTGATTTGTTCTAATGTCGAAAAAGGTTGGGATGACGAGACCAACCTCGACGTCGTGCTCGAGTAAATCATTTATTCTCCTGATGTTTTTCAAAATATTCTTTACGCCCACCACAGCCAGGTAGTCCATGCTTACAGGTATGTAAGCGGTTTTTGCATAAACCAGGGCGTTCTGATTGAGCAGGCTCAGACTCGGGGGGCAGTCAAGTATTACCGCATCGTATGAGTCTACTCCGGAGAGTCTTCGCTTGAGGATAGTTTCTCTGCTGGTTTTACCGGTTAAGATTTTTTCCGCCTGAGCGGTGGCTTCGTCACTTGGCAGCAGGTGGAGGTCGTCCTCGATCTCTACGATACAGCTTTCCGGCGCTTCCTCGTCGACGAGCAAGTGATATAGCGACCTTTCGTAGTCGGGTTCGAACCAGGTGGCCAGATTACCCTGTGGGTCGATATCGATTAGTAAAGTTTTTATGCCCCTATCAGCCAGTCCTTTACCGATATTGACCGCGGTTGTCGTCTTGCCCGTTCCTCCTTTCTGGTTAATTATCGCTATTTTTTTCATTTTCACCGAGGATTGACTCTTATTCTGCCCGCAAAAATTATCCGTAAATAAATAACCAATTGCATCTAACTTCTAAAGAACTTGCCCAGCCAGCTGAAGATGTCTGATATAACGGAACCACCCTGACTCATCTTTCTTTTGCCGTTTCTGAGGTAGTCGTGAGATTCAACGGAGTATTTTAACAGCCCGACCGAAGTTGCGTATATGGGGGATTCAACTACATCCCTTAATCCGTGGATATCGTCAGGAGTCGAGCCCCTGCGAATCGGTACGTCGAAGTGCCTGTTTCCGTACTCCACGATACCGTTAAGCAAGGAAGTACCTCCGGTTAATACTACCCCTGAAGGTATCAGGTCGCGATAACCGGCGTCTTCCAGTTCCTGGAATGTGAGATTGAATATTTCTTCCACTCTTGGTTCTATTACCTTTGCAAGGTTCTTAATCGGGATTTGTTTGACTTCATCACCACCAACGGTAGCAACTTCAATCCTTTTGTCCTGATTTTCCTCGTTAATGAAAACCGTTCCATGCTCTACCTTTATTTCTTCGGCAATCTCCAGCGGTGTCTGCAGGCCAACCGTTATGTCGTTTGTCATGTGCTCCCCGGCTACCGGGAGTACTTTTGAAAACCAGATATCACCCTTCTTGAAGACGGCGAGATCAGTGGTACCGCCACCGATATCCATTAACAAAACCCCTAGCTGCTTTTCCGCTGAGGATAGGACGGCGTGAGACGACGCCAGCGGCTCGAGTACCATTTGTTCTATTCCTATATCAAGAGAGTTGAGACACCGAGTTAGATTGTGGACGGCCGTACTTGCCCCGGTAACTATATGAACGTCCGCCTCCAGTCTGGTTCCGGTCATACCAATCGGATCAGTAATTCCTTCTTGGTTATCCACGACGAACTGTCGCGGTATGATGTGGATCATTTCCGATTGGGGAGGAATTTGTTGCATGGCCTTTGCAGTCTCGATTACCCGCCTTACGTCGTCCTTACGGATTACGCTGTCCGACCTATTTATCGAGACCGTACCCGTGTTGTTCAGGTAATTTATATGTTTTCCGGTTATTCCGGCGTAGACGGAGTCGATCTTTACGTCCGCCATCTTTTCGGCCTGACTAACTGCTTTTCGAATGGAGCTAGTCGTCTGGCCGATATCTACAACTACCCCCTTTTCCAACCCTTTTGAAGGAGCCTGCCCTATTCCAACAATCTCGATTGAGTCATCGACAACGTTACCCACTAGGGCAACAATTTTTGTCGTACCAATATCCAGCCCCACTACCAAATCCTCACTTTCCATTGGATCACCACCCTAATAACTTCAAAGATACGTTTACTCCCTGGCTAAGTTTCAAGATAAGGAAAATATCGGAGTTGTTTTTTGTTCTCCCGGATCCATATAATTTTTTATGGCCTTTCGAAACCATACTTTTCATCTCCGCTCAATCCCCCAACTGACCGGAGATGTAATGCCTCCAATTCTCAATAAATTTGGTTTGGACTTATATATATCCCCGAAAAGTCCGCTCCAACGAGAACTCGTTAATTATTTACTATTTCTAATAATATAATATACTTTCTTTAGATGCAAAGTTATTTCTGGGGTGTCAATCCTAAATGACCACGATCTCGGTGACGAGTGTCACCCCAAATTCTTTATACACCCTGTCACGCAAAATGTCAATTGCTTTTTGGATGTTTTTGGCCGTGGCATGGCCTTTGTTGAGGATAAAGTTGGCGTGTTGGTGTGAGACAGCTGCATCTCCCACGGAAAAACCTTTTGCCCCCACTTCGTCAAGTAGTTGACCAGCCGTCATCTCTGCTTCGGTTGGGTTCTTGAATACCGAACCTGCGGAAGGGTTTGAGTAAGGGAACTTTTCCCGCCGTAGTTCGAGTATTTCGCTCATGTCAGGTTGGCTCTCATCCTGGTTGAGCTCGAATTCCGCTTCGAGGATGATCTTATCGGAAGTACCCTGAAAAGGGCTGGATCTATAGTTGTACCTGATGTCTTCCTGGGAAACTTCGTGGACTTCGCCCGGAGGATCGAGATAGGTGAGGTTGGCCAGGTAATCCGAGATTTCCGATCCGAAAGCCCCGGCGTTCATGACGAGACCGCCTCCAACAGTGCCCGGTATACCGGTGAGAAAGTTGAAACAACTGCTTCCGGCTTTGTTAGCTACGTCCGCTAACTTGTAAAGGGGCGTACCTGCTGACGCCTTTATCAGGTTCCCGTCGTTTTCGACGTTACCGAAACTTGGACCGAGTCTTACGGCTAGTCCGTCAAAACCTTCGTCCGGGACGAGAAGGTTGCTTCCGTTTCCCAGAAATTCGGTCTCGAGTTCGAACTCGTCCGCGAAGGTCATCGCTTGCCGGAGTTGTTCCAGCGACTCGGGCTCACAAAAGTACCGAGCTGGTCCACCGACGTTCCAGGTCGTAAAACCGCTAAGAGGGACTTCCCTCTCTATTATGTCGAGTCTTCGTTCTTCCGAAACTGGCGAAACCACGAACTCCTCCTCCCTCTGGGTTTTAGGACTAACTATCAGCCAGGGACTGGGTGAACTGGTTTATATCTCCCGCCCCGAGTCCGATCAGAAAGTCTCCATCTTCCATGGTATTATTTACGAAGTTGTAGAGTTCTTCCCGGTCAAGAATTCGATGAACTCCGGATTTTTTTGTTTTTTCGACGGATTTCTGAATCAACTGTGATGTCACTCCCGGGATTGGAGTTTCAGAAGCCGGATAGATTCCCGTAATTACCACCATATCGGCGGACTCAAAAGAATTTCCGAACTGACCGTTAATATGTTTCGTTCGGCTGAACCGGTGAGGTTGAAAGACGGCGAGAATCCTGTTCGGATTCCACCCTTCTTTTACCGCATTGAGCGTTACCTCTATCTCCTTTGGTAGGTGGGCATAGTCGTCCACAATTATCGAGCCGTTGTTCTGAAGAATTTGGAACCTTCTATTCGGTAGCTGGAATTTACCCATGATATCCATCATTTTCGAAAAGTCCATTCCCGACTTATAGCCGAGCGAGAGAGCGGCTAGAGCGTTATACACGTTGTGCCTCCCCGGTGCCGGGAGATCAATTCTGCCGAGTTTCTTACCCCGAAAATGGAGATCGAAACTCGTATGAACTCCGACCTGGGAGATGTTCTGGGCGGTTATGTCCGCCGGGCTGTCAATTCCGAACGTGAAAGGAGAGGAAAGCACGTCGTATAGTTTTCTGCTATTTCTGTCATCCGCGCATATTATCATTTCATCCGATTTCCCGGCAAACCTCTTGAAACCTTCGAGTATCTCGTCCTGATCTCTATAGGTATCCAGATGGTCCTTGCCGATATTTGTTATCACCGAGAGATCAGGGCTAAGCTCTGTAAAATGTCCGTCGGACTCGTCGACTTCCGATATAAAGTGTTCTCCATCGCCCAGTTTGGCGTTACCGTCAAGCTGGTCGCAGTTAGCGCCGATCATGTAGGTCGGGTCCTTGCCACCGAATTCGAATAGAGTGGAGGTCATTGTCGTGGTAGTAGTTTTCCCGTGAGTGCCGGCTATAGCTACGCTCTTTTTTTCTTCCATCAGTTTTGCAAGAGCCGTAAGTCTTTCCTGGACAGGTATTCCTCGACTTTTGGCTTCTCTTACCTCCACGTTATCTTCGGAAATCGCCGAAGATACCACTACTGCGTCCACGTCGCGGGTAAGGTTTGAACTTCTGTGCCCGATGTATACCTCGGCTCCCGCGTCGCACAATACCCTGGTATTTGAGCATTCTCTGATATCCGATCCGACCACGCTGGCGCCCAGTTGAAGCAATACTCGTGCAAGCCCGCTCATTCCGTCTCCGCCGATTCCAATCAAATGATATTTATTGTCTGGGTTTATCTTAAACATAACTCTCCTTAACTTATGGTATCTTTTAAAGTTTTCACTACTTTTCTCCTGCCATTATCCTCGACCATATCTTTGTAACTTCCTGACATTTCCTCTAATTTATCCTTCGAAGTAAATAAATCGGTTAGAGTCTCAAGTAGAGGATAGTTAGGCCAATCCGTTTCCTCGACAAGAAAAGCAGCCCCCTTTTGTTCCAGATATTTTCCGTTGTAGTACTGGTGATCTTCGGCCGCCCCGCTCCAGGGTACGATAATTGCCGGTTTTTCCGCCGCTACCAGTTCCGCCATCGTCCCCGCTCCGCCTCTGCAGATGACCAAATCGCTCATCCTGTAAGCCTCGCCCATATTCTCTATGTATTCGACGGTAGAAACGCTCTCCGAGGGCAGGGCTTCTACCCTCTCGCCAAAGGTCGTAAAGTTTTTGTTGCCAGTCTGAATCAGGAATTGGAACGGTATCTCGGTTTTTTCGCCCTTTTGTTCAAACTCCTGGATTATTTTTTCGATTAAAACTTTTGAGCCTTTTGATCCCCCGAATAAAAGTATTATAGGGAAATCCGGCTTCAGACCAAAACTTTCCGGGTTTACTGCTGCCTGATCGTCTTTAATCTCTTTTCTAACAGGAGTGCCCGTTACCTTTGAATCTCTTGCTGTAAGGTGGTTTCGGGTTTCGGGGTAGGAAAGAAGGACTTTCGTCACGAACCGGGAAAGAATACGGTTTGTTATCCCCGGTTTAACGTTTAATTCGTGAGTCAGTACCGGAATCCCCAGGATTACGCCCCAGAAAGCGGGCGGAAACGTCGTGTATCCTCCGGTTCCGTAAATTAGGTCGGGCTTGAACTTCCTGATTACGAAAAGGGCCTGAATCAATCCCACTGGCAAAAGCAGCAGACCTTTGAGGAAACCTTTCAAGCTCTGACGGCTAAGGCCTCGAATAGTTATTGTTTTGAATTCAAGCCAGTCGTATCTCGGCGCGATTTTTGCTTCCAGCCCCCTTCCCGTGCCGATATAGGAAATTCTGTTGTCCTGATCCTCTTCGTGTAATTTTTTCATGATTGCAAGTGCAGGATAAAAATGTCCTCCAGTGCCTCCTCCCGCCACCAGTAACTTCATGAGTTAGCTGTATTGACTATACAGCCTATCATTGCCAGTGATACGATAAGCGACGACCCACCGTAACTTACAAATGGCAGCGTCAACCCGGTAACCGGTAAAAGTCCAAGAGTAACGCTGAAATTTAACAGGGCCTGAAAACAAATTACGAAGGTAAAACCACCTGCTAACAGTCCCTTTATCCTGTCGTCCTGGTTCAGTGCTATTCTGAAGCCTTCAACACCCAGAACAACAAACAAACCTATTATTATCAGGGTTCCGATAAAACCTAATTCTTCCCCTATTATCGAATATATAAAGTCGTTGTAGCCCGCCGGAAGGTAAAGAAATTTTCCGACCGATTCCCCCAGTCCTTTTCCGAATATTCCGCCGGATCCGAAAGCAATTAGAGATTGTGTCAATTGATAACCTGTCCCCAGCTGATCTTCTCCGGAGCCGAAAAACGAAATCAACCTCTGCAATCTATACGGTTTAAGAACGAGTAAGCCGCCCATAAGGGGGACCCCCAGGGCGATAACTTTACCCAGGTCCACCAGCCTGGCACCTCCAAGAAAGAGGAGAAACCCCGTAGTGGATATGAGGAGAAATGTCATGCTAAAATCGGGCTGAAGCAGTGTGATGAGCGAGATCGGGCCTATTACTATCAGGAAAGGAACTATACCCCGGGAAAAATCTTTGATTCTGTCTCCCAGGTCTACTATGGCTAAAGAGGTCCAGGTAATCAGACCGAACTTCAAACCCTCCGTCGGTTGAAAGGAAAGTGGGCCCAGATCGAGCCATCTTCCTCCGGAAGAAAGCCCCGGGACCAGTGTCAGGAGCGTCAGGAAGGTAAAACCGGCGAGCAGATATCCACTCAAGTCGACTATCCTGGTTAAGTCTACACTTATAAAAAAAGCCAGCGCGGCAAACCCGATTACAGCGGCCACGGTCTGCTTTGCAAGCAGGTAGTATGAATTTCCAAAATAATAATCCGAATACGCCCAACTGGAACTATATACCATGATCAACCCGAATGAAGTAAGTAAAGAGGCGCTTAACAGTAGCCTGGAACTCGACCCGTTGAAATCGCCCATCAGTTCACCAGCCCGGATTTTATTTTATATCCCTAATGTCCTGGTTCTGCAAGGATTCCCGTCTCTTCTGCGTTTCAGCGCTGTCGTTATATTAAGTGATGTATGTCGTAACCTGTCGCATATTCGGTTAATTTTCCAGTTCATTCACGATCTCCTTGAATCTTTCCCCTCTCTCTTCAAAGTTATTGAAACTGTCGAAGCTCGAACAACCCGGCGATAGAAGCACTACCTCGCCCCGAATTGCATCGGCGAAAGCCTCTCGAACCGCTCTCTTCAGGGAGGGGTAAGTCCCGAAGTTAAGGGTCTCAAGTTTGCCCATGGTTTTGGCCAGCTTTTCCTTAGCCGATCCGAATAGGTAGGTGGCTCGGACCGAACTTGGTCCTATCGCCCCGAAAAGATTGTCGTAGTCGGATCTTTTCCCCTTTCCTCCGAGCAGTAGCCGGATAGGTTTCTCGATACTATTGATGGCCGCTCTCGTTGCGGCCGGATTTGTAGCTTTGGAGTCGTCGATGAACTCGATACCATTTATAGTCCCCACAAACTCCAATCTATGTGGTAGCTCAAGCCCCCGGTTGACCGGTTCGAGGGGCGGACTATCGAATTCGGTCCCTTCCAGCAGACAATTTACCGCCGCGAGCGCAGCCCCGACGTTTTCCTCCTGATGGGGTGGTAATTCCATTCCCCGGTGTTCCCTGGGATAGAATTCGATCGGGGTGGGTTTTTTATTGGGAATATCCAGATTCAGCCCTTCTTTGATTACGGCATAATCCTCCTCCCCCTGGTTGTTAAAAATCCTCAGTTTTACTTCCCGGTATTTTTCGAACGATTCGTGTCGCTTCAGGTGGTCTTGCTCCAGGTTGGTTAAAACAGCCACCCGCGGTTTAAATCTTTCCGTGGTCTCGAGTTGATAGCTGCTTACCTCTACTACGGCCGCGTCGAATGGGGTCAGCTCAGGAATCAGACTGATGAACGGAGTACCAATATTGCCGCAGGCCATCGAACTCACTCCCGCGTATTCCAGGATTTCTTTTATAAGATTTACGGTCGTGGATTTTCCGTTAGTTCCTGTTACCCCAATAATCCTGTTTGTCGGTGAAAGTCTGTAGGCCAGTTCCAGCTCCCCGATCACCGGAATCCCAAGGTTCCGTGCTTCTTTCACCCGCTCGTGGTCGGGTGGTACTCCGGGAGAAAGAACTATCAGATCTGAATTAAGGACTCTTCGCGAATGACCGCCCTCCTCGAATTTTACTCCCCTCTCTTGGAACTTGCTTCTGGTACCAGAGTTTATCTCGTTTTTTTCCGTTACGAATACTTTTACGCCTTTCCCGATCAGGTAGTCCACAACGGCTTGCCCCGACAAGCCGGCACCAAAAACCGTTATTTTTTCGGATTTTTCGAGCAGGTCATTGCTACCCAATTTCTTCCACTCCCGGAATCATTTGGGAAAACCTTACTTTTCCGGTGGAGGAAGTTCAACGACTCTTGTCCTCTTCCCGGGCGAACTAAAAGAACCGGGCGGTCAGTTTGTTTCTAATTGGGAACAATCCCCAGGTTTTCCGAGATCGTTAAGGTAGGGAATTCAATGATTAACCGGGTTGAACTCTTTCCGGTCCCTGCGGGAACGAACCTGCAGGTATCTCAAAGGTAACGTTTCAGGATGGTTCAGAGATTAAAAAAGCGAACTACCCCGTAACCTCGAGGTAGTTCGCGGACACGGTTATTATTCACGATAACATGATTGACTGTTGTGGTTAAATTATTTCCATTACTTTTGCTTCGAGCTCCTCCGGAGATACCAGGTCAACGTAGTCCCTGGACTCTTCCATCTTTTCTTTTGCTTTTTCTTTGAATTTGTCCGGCACCACAATTATGACCGGTATATCGTGTCTCCGGCAGGCAAAAAGTCTGTCGTCTATCGATACGTGTTCCATACCGGAGACCGAAACCAGTTTATGTAGGTAGGAAATTATTACATTAAAACCATCCGAGCTGGTGACATGAGCTATGTATTTTCCATGTCCGTCAGTGCCGTTTCCGAGAGGGAGCGTATCGTTACCCTGAGCACAGAGACTGCTTAATAAATCCGGATCCGTTCCTTCCATATAACCAATTAAGGCCATTTAAATCACCTCAAATTATTATATAGGCGGGAGCGCCTATCCTTCAATACAGGACAGGCCAAACATTCTCGGTTAGTCCTCTTTGAAAATCACCAGGTAAAGGTGAGTTAGTACCAGCGTGACCCAGGTCTGGAATACGGTGGTGAGCAACACGCTCACCGTCGCTCCCAACCCTGGAGGTAGTCCACCCAGGCTGAAACTGATCAGTAAAAGCGGAACTTCGAAGATCAGGATGATCTGGAAGATACTGCCCCACCTGTTGGTGGTATGGTTCCAGCTGTTCTCCAGTGCTTTTGTAATATCGGTTTCTCCCCCGAGGAGGACTTCCTGGTTGGTGAAGATAAATTTTACGTAGAGGTAGACCCCGGGAACGATGAACAGGAAAAACCCGAGAACGATTCCCGTCCAGGCCACGAGATTTACCGCTACTAACGGCAAATAGTTCGGCATCACCCTGTCGAAAGACCCAGGCAAATTGGGAGATTCGCCGGAATGGATATTTCTGTCGAGGAAGATGGTCATTCCGGAGGTGAGGGGTGTGAGAAGCAACAGGACCAGTATTCTCAGTATTACGCTCCAGCCCGGTCCGAAGGCCGTTAGCGCCCGATCCGACCCCAGAGAGGCGTTTAAGAACGCGGAAACGAAGAAAGGGGCAAACAATATGGGGAAGTTGACGGTTTCCCTGACTGCCCCCTTTATCAGCTCGTTTATCTTCATTTAGTTACCCAACTCTTCCTGCACTTTTGAAATTGCCCGTTCTATTATCTCCAGCCCTTCTTCCAGATCTTGTTCCTCTATAACGAGAGGGGTTAAAAGCCTTATTACGTTGTTGTGGAGACCGGCTGTAGGAAGAATGAGTCCATCTTTCAGGGAGCGATCGACTATCTCTTGAGTTATTTCCGGTGCGGGCTCTTTTGTCTCTTCGTCATTTACTAACTCCATCGCAACCATAGCACCGAGTCCTCTAACGTCCCCGACTATTTCGTACTCCTCCTCAAGCCTGGTGAATTCTCTCGTGACCTTTTCTCCGATCTCTGTAGCCCGTTCTAGCAGGTGCTCCTCCTCCATTACGTCCAGTACCGCGAGAGCCGACTCTATCGCGACCGGGTTTCCGACGTAAGTTCCTCCGATGCTTCCCGGGTCCGGGGCGTCCATAATTTCTTCCCTTCCGATAACCCCTGAAAGAGGTAGCCCAGCAGCAAGGGACTTTGCCACGGTTATGAGATCCGGTTCGACGTCAAAGTGCTCGCAGGCGAAAAACTTCCCCGTTCTACCCATTCCGGACTGAATTTCGTCGAATATTAAATCGATTTCGTACTTATCCGACAGTTCTCGGAGGTAGGGTAAGAAGTCGTCCGGCGGAACCAGGAAGCCTCCCTCGCCCATGACGGGCTCCACGATTATAGCTGCGACATCCTCCGGGTCGACCATGTGCTTTAATTTTTGTTCTAGTTCTTCTACGGCAACTCCCGACCTGTACTGATTGGGATAAGGCAGCCTGTATACTTCCGGGGCGAACGGCCCAAAGCCAGCTTTATAAGGAGTCGCCTTGTGAGTCAGCGCCATTGTGAGCAAAGTCCTGCCGTGAAAACCGTTTTCGAACGCGACAAGCGCTCCTCTACCCGTATCCGCCTTCGCGAATTTTACGGCGTTCTCAACTGCCTCCGCTCCGCTGTTGAAGAAAACAGCTTTTTTTGGAGTTCCTCCGGGAGATAACTCGGAGAGCCTGCCGGCAAGTTCGGGATAACTTTCGTAAGGGATGGCGCTAAAGTCGGTGTGGAAAAATTTCTCCGCCTGGCTTTTTACCGCATTTACCACTTTGGGGTGACTGTAACCTACTGCCAGACAACCCCAGCCTCCGCTGAAATCGATGTAAGAATCACCGCTTTTGTCGTAAACTATCGCCCCCTGTGCCCGTTCGATGTATTCCGGAACGAGCGAATTCATCGGTTCCGGCAGATAATCTTCCAGGTTTTCTCTGTTCATTTGACTTTCCCCCTCGACTCGAAATTTTTTGTTTACTCTTTCCGACCTTACAGGGTCAATAATTGGTGGGCTTTCTATCGGTCGGACTAGACTATGATAGTAAAGCGTGAAGTGGGTTGCAATAAATCAGGTTTTAGCTGGATGACGGATGCGCTTCTAATTCTCCGAGGTGTCGCTTTTGATCGTATTACTTTAATGAGCTAATATTTGCTGAACAACTTATCGGGGGTGGCAATATGAAGAACCATAAGAGGTGCTTTTTGATCCCCTTTGTTTTTGGCTTGGTGCTGATCTTTACTCTGGGGGGACTGGCGGAGCAGGGTAATTCCGGGGCGAAGAAAATTATAACACTTTACCAGAGTGGTCCTTCGCTAGTTATAGAGAAGGACCAAATAATGCTGGCGAAAGGGTTGAACGATATCTCCCGGAGTCTGCCCGAAACGGTAGTGACGGAGACGGTTTTCACTACCAGCCCCGGGGCCAGCCTGAAAAGTTCAAGGATCGTCCCGGCGGTAAACTCGCAGGATCGGTTACTCGAGACACTCGTCGGTACTAACGTTTCGGTAGTCAAGGCCGGTAGTTCAGAAACAGCTCTTGAGGGTACCCTGGTTGGAATATTTAATGGTAAACCTCTGCTAAAAACCTCGGATGGTGAGATGAGGTTGATCGATAATCCGGAGGAGTACCGATTTCGGGGATTTTCTCCTGAAAGAAAGAACGCCAGGCTGGAACTAAAGCTGGACGCCGGCGAAGAAGTTAGGACGGAATTGGCCGTCGGTTATCAACTTTCGAAGTTGAACTGGTCTCCCCAGTACGTCGGATTTCTGGACGAAGAAAACGAAACGTTGGACCTCCGGGGAGTCGCCAATATCGAAAACCGGACTGGCTGGAATTTCCAAGGAGTACAGTTGAGGTTGCTGGCAGGAGAACCTAAAAGGGATGAGGGCGAGAGAAACTATTTTGCCGCAGTCAGGAGTCTCAATCAGCAGGAAGCTCCTGAGCCCGAGCAGGTATTCGAGTATTATCGCTACAAAGTTGGGTTTCCCGTGGACTTGACCAGCGCGGTAGAAACGCAGGTTAAGTTCTTCCACAGTGATTCCGTGAGCTATCGAAAGTATTATTTGTTCGAGCCCTACTCCTCCTCTGCAGTGAGGACGATGCTGGAACTAAAAAATACGGAGGAACAGGGCTTGGGAATCCCTATTGCCTCGGGGACTATTAGAATATATGAGGGTTCCGATGAGAAAACTTTTATCGGAGAAGATTCGTTACCAAACCTCCCCGTGGAAAGAGAGACGGAATTGGAACTGGGTGACGCGTTTGACGTAAAAGGCGAGAGGAAGAGGATTGATCACGACAGAATAGGCGAGAGGATCTGGAAGGATCGAATTGAGATAACAATTGAAAACAAGAAAGAGAAGCCGATTCAGCTGCTGATAAAGGAACGATTACCCGGGGACTGGGAAATAATCCGGTCCAGCCACGATTACGAAAAGGTCAATTCTCGGGTAATTCAGTACGGGGAAGCCGTGCCTGCTAAGGGGACCATCGAGGTCTCCTACCTTGTCCAGTACGAGCTTTGATCGCTTCCCTGGAATTATGATCGGTTAAATCTTAAGTTTTAACCATGCAAAATGGAGAAGAAGGCTTCAATTACGCGCGGTATGCCGGAGCAGTTGAGGAGGCTTTGAATAGATTAGCCGCGAAGAACGGAGCGGTCGATACCAGGCAAATTCAGCTGGAGACTTCCGTTCCAAAGGACCTGATAATTGAAGTCCTGGATAGAGGTATGGTTGATTTTCCCGAAAGAATAGACGAAATTGTTGATAGCGAGGAGGGTAAAGAGTGGAAGAGGTAAGCTTTGGCACCGACGGCTGGAGAGGGGTTATCGCCGATGATTATACCTACGAGAACCTCGGCCGGGTCGCCGAGGCGACGGCGAGTTACTTAAAATCGCCAGAAAGGCGAGAGCTTGAAATATACGACCAATGGGGCACTCCGTATAGGTCCTCCGATGATGGAGTAGTCGTAGGTTACGACGGAAGGTTCGCGTCGGAGAACTTTGCCCTTTACGCAGCTAGAGTATTAAAGGAATGTGGCGTACCCGCCTGCGTATCGAAGACGATGGTTCCCACACCCGCACTGGCCTTTGCCGTCAGGGAAATGGAAGCGGCTGCGGGTATAATGATTACCGCCAGTCACAATCCCCCAGAATACAACGGTTTCAAAATAAAGATAGAATCGGGTGCTTCCGCCCCCCCGGTAGTAACTGACAGGATAGAGGCCAGTTTACCCGAAGATTCGCCTGAAGTAGACTCAGGGTTGGAGGTTGACAGGGTGGATATATCTTCCGACTACGTCGACGCCCTGGGAGATATCGTCGATGAGGATATGATCACCAAAAACCCCGTGATGGCTGTTATAGATTCAATGTACGGTTCGGCACAAGGTCTTACCGGGAAGGTACTGGATAAATTTGGAGTTCCGTCAGTGGAGGTTCGGGGCGACTTCAACCCGAGCTTTAAGGGTATCAGGCCGGAACCGCTGGAGGAGTATCTCGATCCCCTAAAAGAAGAAATCGCGGAACAGAGGAAAGAAACTGATGTCCCGATCATAGGCGTGGTAACGGACGGTGACGGAGACCGGGTATCGGCCGTGGCGGAAGATAGCTCCTTTATAGACGCTCACAGAACCTACGCCCTGTTAATGAGGTACCTGATAGAAGAAAAGGGCTGGGAAGGGAAGGCGGTCAAGAACTTTCCCCTGACTGACATGATCTTCAAGATAGGGAAAAAGCACGATAGGGACGTGACCGAAACGCCAGTTGGTTTCAAGTTTATTGCCGAGAAGATGGTGAAAGAGGACGTGCTAATAGGTGGGGAAGAGAGCGGAGGCATCGGTCTGAAGAATCACATACCCGATCGTGACGGGATTCTCTGTTCTCTATTGCTTGTAGAAATGGTGGCCCGGTCAGGAAAGCGGCCCACGGAGCTAGTAGAAGATATGATGGACGAATTCGGGGGTCACTACTACCGGAGAAACGATATCCACCTGGAAGCACGAAAGAAAGTCGAGGAACAAACTACGGAAGATCCTCCGGAGAGTATCGGAGGCTATCAGGTTAGAAGAGTGGAAACGACGGACGGGACAAAACTGCGGTTCGACGACGGGTGGTTGCTTATAAGAGCTTCCGGGACAGAGCCGTTGCTTCGTCTTTACTGTGAGATGGACGAACCAAGCAAAGTCGATCAAGTACTATCCGAAGCGGAAAAATACGCACGAAACCTGGCAGGTGAATAAAACGAGATGAAAGAAGTGTCCGAAGACTACAACTTCGAGGCAATAGAAGAGAAGTGGAGAGACTACTGGAAAGAGGAAGGTACCTTTAAAGCCGACCTTGACGATACGAAGAACAATTTCTATTACCTGAACATGTTTCCCTATCCTTCCGGGACGATGCACGTAGGCCACGGAAGGAACTACATAATCGGGGATACTTTGACCAGGTTTATGCAGATGAAGGGGCTAAATGTTCTGAACCCCATGGGATTCGATGCATTTGGTCTTCCAGCCGAGAACGCAGCAATAGAGAGGGGGATCCAGCCCGGAGAGTGGACTCAGGAAAACATCGCCGACTTTAAAGAACAGTTCCGTCAGTGGGGAATAGAGTACGATTGGGACAAAGAAGTTCAGACTCACGATTCGGGCTATTACAGGTGGACCCAGTGGCT
>JAGXKX010000011.1:0-1396 GCA_018335015.1 Candidatus Bipolaricaulota bacterium | reverse complement strand
GAGACTTCGACTTTGCTCGAAAGTACGACATTCCGATCGTCGAAGTCGTTGCGCCCGAGAAAGGAAATCCCGCGGATGAACTGGAAGAAGCTTACGAAGAAACAGGTTACATTGTAAATTCGGGCGATTTCGATGGAATGGACTCGGATAGGGCTTACAGGGAGATCGGCGAATGGTTGAAGGAGAAAGGTAAGGGCGAATTTACAGTTAACTTCAAGCTTCAGGACTGGCTAATCAGCAGGCAGCGTTACTGGGGCGCCCCGATACCGATGATTCACTGCCCGGACTGCGGGGTTGTACCCGTGCCCGAGGAGGATTTACCGGTGAAGCTTCCAGAGGTAGACTTTATAGGCAGTAAGGGTCTATCGGCGATAGACGAGTTCGTCGAGACTACGTGTCCCGAGTGCGGAGCCGAGGCTCGGCGCGAGACCGATACGATGGATACCTTTGTCGACTCCAGCTGGTACTACCTTAGGTACATTTCTGCCGGCGACGAGGAGCGGATATTCGATTCCGAGACGGTAAACGACTGGCTCCCGGTCGATCAGTACGTCGGTGGCGTCGAACACGCCATCCTTCACCTGCTCTATTCAAGGTTTATCACAAAGTTCCTTGAGGATATTGACCTGATCGACTTCAAGGAACCGTTTGAAAGGCTCTTTACCCAGGGTATGATATCACATCGTGCTTATCGCTGTCCCGACCACGGCTGGATCCGGCCCGAGAACGTGGAGGAGGGAGATCGGTGCCCGGAATGCGGGGAAGACCTCAAAGTCACTATGGAGTCGATGTCCAAGTCGAAGAAAAACGTCGTCTCGCCAAAGAAACTTATAGACGAATACGGCGCCGATACTGAAAGAATCTATACCCTGTTCATCGGTCCGCCGGAGAAGGACGTGGAATGGAGTGACCGGGACGTTAAGGGAAGTCACCGGTTCCTCACGAGGGTCTGGCGGCTGGTAACCCAGTACCTCGACCTCTTCGAAGAAGAACACGAGCTTAACGTCGACGAACTCGACGACTCGGAAACCGAGCTCTGGCGGGTAGTCAATCAGACGGTAAAGGAAGTAACGGAAGACCTGGAAAGTTTTAGCTTCAATACCGCCGTTTCCTCGATCATGGAGCTTACAAACGAGTTCTATAGGGTGATCTCGGACGGAGATACCGACAAGGGTTTGCTAAAGGAGAGCATCAGGAAGCTGGTTCTGATTACTTCACCGTTTACGCCCTTCATTGGCGAAGAACTCTGGCACAGGATGGGGAACGATTATCCCGTTGCCGATGAGGTCTGGCCTAGCTGGGACGAAGAGGCACTGCAGGAGGACCGGACCGAGCTGGCGGTCCAGATAAACGGTAAGGTCAGGGCTCACCTGGAAGTCCCGGCTGATATTTCGGA
>JAGXKX010000144.1 GCA_018335015.1 Candidatus Bipolaricaulota bacterium | reverse complement strand
CTATTAAGTTTTAAAGGTTAAATCAGTTACCAGGTAAGGGGCAGGGAGCAATTATACGGGTCAGAGGGAGAAATCCGCAGTTGATGAAAAACTGAGGCCTCCATAATTGTGGCTCCTCCCTTTACCGCCGGTGCTTGATTAATTGTCCGTTATCTCATCCAGCCTGGTATTACAGAGACTGTCGGCTTCACTTATATTGGGATTTTCCCTGGGGAGGTGAGTAAAACCTACCCTTTTAAATTGATCAGCGAGAGATTTAACCCTGCTGTGGAGACGGCGCAGTTCGTTATCCTTCACTTTCCAGGCTCCGGTAACCTGGTTGACAAGAAGCTGGCTATCCGAGTGAATACGTACTTCACCCCGGGTAAGATCTTTGGCTCGCTGTAGTGCTCTGATTACGGCGAAGTACTCCGCCTGGTTATTTGTCGAATGGCCGATATATCCGGACTGTTGAGTTACGGGGTTCTCGCTTTCGTCCAGGATCACGTAACCCCAGGCGGCGTCACCTGGGTTTCCCCGCGAGGCCCCATCAGTATATATTCTTAGTTCGCCATAGTCTTCAGTCATTTGTTAGGTATCCTCCTGAAAAATTTGCTGAGTTAACTTTACGAAAACGAATAACTTTTTTGTAACTAAACCGGGAAAGACTCCCGTACACTCCTTTATATTTCGCCATAAGTGCAGGTCCGGCTCCCGTTGCCGGAACGGAAGGTTGCTTAAACGAACAACTCCCCCCTCATTCTTTCTTTCTCCCACCAGGGGAGAAATGAACACCTTTGGGACTTCGCTGGAGTTAACCTGAGATCCCTCTACCGAACCAACCTTGCTGTCCGGCGAAGAGTAGAAGGTTGCTTGCCCTACAACGCCCGAGCGTGGGAGCTCATGCTGCTCTGATTTCCACACACCTTTATTAAATCGATAGGCAGGTCTTTCCAGACCTGTGGTGATGGTTGGTGGAAGTGTTATGATATTTCCTTTGGTAAATTCCAGGAAGCTTCTACTGAAGGTAATCCCCAAACACTTAGACCGAAGCGTACACTGGGGCTCGAAAACCCCGGCTATCGAATTGACTCACGTTTGGAATCGTCACAACCAGTCCGGCGAAAAATAGTTGGCGCTACCAAGCTCTCCCGGTATGTAGAGGAATAGGCCCAATTCAAGATCTCATGTGATAGGTGAGTCTGCTCAACTCCGTAGTTATGTCTATTTGATAGACTTTTACACTGTCGTTTACATGGAGGGAGACGGGGGCGAAGTTTATTATGCCGGTCACGCCACCCCGGATTAGTGCTTCGGCGACGGCGTGAGCCTTCTCGTTTGGCACTGCGATTATACCAATTTGTATTGAGCCATCTCCGACGAGCCTGGAAATTTCGGAACTATCGTAAACCTTTTTCCCCGAGATTTCCTTCCCCACGATTTCCTGGTCGTCGTCGAATACTAGTTCAAATTTGAAGCAACCCCTGTTAAAGCCAGGGTGAGCCAGAAGGGCGGAACCGACGTTACCCACTCCAACGAGTGCCAGATTCCAGTTCTTATCGAGGTTGAGGATTTCCCTAATCCGCTCGATTAACTGCTTTACCCCGTATCCCACACCCCTGGTTCCGAATTTACCGAAGTAGGAGAGGTCTTTTCTGATTTTCGCCGGGCTCATGGAGACGAGCTTTGCCAATTCGTCGGAGGAAATAGAGCTGTGTCCTTTTAGAAGGAGTCTATTGAGGCAGCGAAGGTAGATTGGCAGGCGATTAACAGTTTCTTTGGGTATTTCGTTTTTTTTCACTTTATTTTCACCTTTAATCGGATTGAGCAGTTAGCTGTTATTAACACCTTGCTCTCGAACGCTTTCCGGATCAAAATCCTTTAGTTAAGAACTAGCAGAATTCTGACGACCTACGTTACTGACTTAAGACGAACATCGACCCAATCGACGAATTTACGTAGCGGAAGTCTTAGACTTCCATCGGAAATTGGAAAAGTTGGACTACTCTGTTGCCTCCTGGCTTTAGGGCTTTGTTTACGGGTGGTAGCTAGTGGTATTTCCTCCGTTATCTTGAGAATAACAAGTTTTGTGATTGAATTCAAAAAGTGATTATTTTGCTAGCCAGTACCTGATGAGCGAGAGGACCCGGCCCGTTATTCGTTATTTTCTTTCCCCGTTCTGGGGGGGTTCCAGTTTTCTGGTAATAGAAGTCCAAATCATTATATTTTGCCATGGAAGGGATATTCTATTAGAATGAATGACAAATAAGAGGTGGCAGTATGGCTAGAAAATTACTTCGTGTCGACATGGACGAAGAAGAGATTGAGGTCGAAAAACTTCCCGAAGCCTATAAAGCGTTAGGAGGCAGAGGAGATCAAAAAACGGGGCGGAGAAAGACCGCATAGGTGCAGTCCAGGCTGCCTCACGAAGTCAACGGGGTGCTTGGTGCCGATCTTACGGTTGATGACATACCGGATATAGGAAAGTCAATAATTGACACGGAGAGGAAATTCAACGAAGAAGCTGGATTTACGAAAGAGGACGACAGGTTGCCCGAATTCATGCGGGAAGAAGAATTACCGCCGCACGACGAGGTATTTGACGTGGCGAAAGATGAACTCGATAAGGTTCTAAGCGAATAATGAATTTGTTTAACCAGACAAGATGCAAGTAAAAGTAAAGTTTTTTTCGGGCTTTCGAGATAAGGCGGGGACATCCGTAACTAAGCTGGAAGCCGACAACGTAGGGAGTCTACTTAGTCAGCTCGTACAGGACAACCAGGAGTTGAAGGGTTCCCTGCTGGAGGAAACCGATTCCGGTCGGGAGATAAAAAGTGGAGTTACCGTCATGGTGAACGGGAGGAACGTCCGATTTCTGGACGGACTCGATACGGAGTTGAACGACGGGGATACGGTGGCGATATTTCCTCCCGTGGGCGGTGGATGAG
>JAGXKX010000143.1 GCA_018335015.1 Candidatus Bipolaricaulota bacterium | reverse complement strand
CTGATTACCTCCAACCCAGCCAGGCGTCTTGGTATAGACGATCGGAAGGGGAGCCTGGAAGCCGGCAAAGATGCCGACCTCCTGGTGTTATCAGAAGACTTAGACATAGAAAAAGGGTTTGCAAAAGGTGAACAAATTGTCGAAGACGGTAAGGGAGTCATTGAGGGACCCTACGAATGAAAAATACCCCTTCTCCATGCTCCTAATTTTACCCGATCCGGAAATCCTCTGAGTTATTTGGGGATCCCCCTTATACCTGACGGTCCCACTTCCACTTATCCGAATATAACGAACTCCCGGGGTTTCGATAGAGTCAGGTAATACTTAATTTCCTTCCGAGGCAGCCAAGATTGAAACCACCTTTTCTTAAATTTCAGGGTAAGAGTATCACCCAAAACGGTCGTTTTTATCGAGGAGATTACGTTCTCCTCCGCTTCTATGGTCAGGGACTCCTCGTCTCCCTGGTTCACGATAATCTGTCCCTGTCCTTCTAGCCGTACAGTACGAATTTCTGAAATCGTCCGGGTCTCAGTCATCAATTCGCCCGCATTTACGGTGGCGGTCGATAATCCAAGCACCGATAGAATTAGTATCCCTACCAAAGTAATTCGAATTTGTTCATTTTACTCTCCTTTAAGTTATTTTTTCGACTTTTCTGAATACCATAATGGTTAGAACAATACAGAAAGCTGTAAAACCAATTATAGCCCCGAGATCAGTCAGATAACCCGTGACAGTCACTTCACCCAGCAGGGACTGCCGAGCTACCTCTCCGTAAGTAAACGGAGATATCATATCGTACGGTGACTTTACGGTCGGAAGAATGGCCAGGGCAAGCGCTACCGCGCCACTTCCGAAGGCCGCCGAAATCTTGGACCTCGACCAGGCGCTGAAGATCATTGTAAGTCCTACCACGAAAGAAATGACGACTGACATGCCGACGGTGGAAAGCAATATCTTACCAAGAGGGAAAGATTCAAATAGGTACACTGCGTAATACCACGTTACCAGTCCCGCAACCAGATTTCCTATAAATACGTAGGAAACTCGTGCGAAAAATTTAGAAAGAACTATTTGTAGTTTGCTCACCGGTCTCGCGAGCAACAGCTCGAGTGTACCCGATTCCCTTTCTCCCGCAAGTGCGGCAATAGTTATCAAAATAGCAACTATCGACCCCATCTGAAGAGAGTTGCCGACGTAATCTGCCAGCCCTGCCGTTAGTGATGGCTCGAAGGCTTCTGCCAGATTATCCGGGACAAGTTTGGGGATAAACTTTTGCAACAGCACCGAGCTCGCGCCAAACAAAACCAGGACTGCAGTGAAAACTACTCCCTGAACCCTCGTTTCCTTAAATTCCTTTGCCAGCAGGCGTCCCACTTTCATTGTCAACCCTCCTCCATTGTTTCCATAAATATGTCTTCCAGCGTTACCTGGGCAAAATCGTAATAAGTCACGACAGCTTCGCTATCGAGAATTACTCTGGGCAGGTCCTTTTTTGCACGCTTTTCGTCTTTGATCCTTACGATGTACCTGGTTCTCTCGCCGTCCATTTCTTCAACTTCGCTAACGAAATCCAGGCTTTCGATTTCTTCGATCAGAGTACCGGCTGAACTCTCAAATCCAAGTTCTAAGTTCGACGTCACGAATTCTTTTCGGAGGTCAGCCATTAAACCCTGAAGAACCAGTTCTCCGTCCCTTATTATCCCGACTCCCGTACATACCTGCGATAACTCCGGCAGTATGTGAGAAGACGTCAAAATGGTTTTACCCTGATCGGCCAACCCTTTTATGATCGTCAATATCTTCTTCTTTCCCAGCGGATCCAGTCCCGAAGTAGGTTCGTCAAGAATTAACAGGTCCGGGTCGTGCACTAGAGCCTGGGCAATACCGACCCTCTGCTTCTGGCCCTTGGAGATTTCGTCTAGCTTGCGCTCACGCAGGTTTTCTAACCCCACCGTAATCAACGACTCCTCAATATTGGTTTCGCAATCGGACAAATCATAGAGGCTGCAGGACCATTCCAGGTACTCCCTGATAGTCATAAACCTGTAGAAATTGGCGCATTCGGGGAGATAACCCGTCTTAGCCAGGTCTATTCCGCTACTCCCGTCGAAATGGACGGAACCGGAAGTGGGCTCCAGTATTCCCATCAGTATCCTTATCGTCGTCGACTTGCCCGCCCCGTTTGGTCCAATCAATCCGTAAATCTCACCTTTATCTATTTTTAGATTTATTGATTTTACCGCCTCTACTCCATTTGGATACGTCTTACTCAGGTTCTTCGTTTCTAAAAAATTCATGCTACCTCCTTTCGAACACAAGATAAGCCAGAGCCCCCAGCAAACTAAAAAGAACGACTACCAGAGTCCAGACCCACTTATCCTGTTTATCCCTTTTATTCTTGTTAAGTTTCCATAAATCCAGCAGACAATAGACCATTAACCCCAGTTGAATTACCAGCAAAGGCAGAATCAACGGTAGAATTTCCATTATCTCTTCAAACATTTTAATCACATCCTGATTTGATAGAACTCAACTCTATTACCTTTGACCAAAGATCATTTCCATTATCAGTAGGCTCTTGAGCGAAACAGCTCCCGTCCGAGGGTTCAGTTTTTGACCATTTCAACACAAGCAGGGCAGGCTCCCATGCCCGGCCAAAAGCCTGCCGTTTGACCTATCGCTCGAGCGTGGGAGCTCGAGCTGCCGGGAAGATGGTACATCTCAGTTCGCCAAAATTAGCCGAGGAAGCCCCAGAGCTTGCCCTGGGGCATTCTCAGCTATTATTGAAAACCCCGCCAGTACGAAAATGCTCAATAATATCTCCCAAACTGGTACCTCCCCGAAAGCGGATCGGATCAACATCATCGTCGGGGTGAACGGAGGAAAGAAGGATATGAGCCTGACCCAGAGAGCTTCCGGGCTATTGATTAT
>JAGXKX010000142.1 GCA_018335015.1 Candidatus Bipolaricaulota bacterium | reverse complement strand
GCTTTATCTTAGAGGTGGTTGAGGGCTCATTATTCTGATTGGAATTAATATCTCTCGTGGTTAGGGTCAAACGCCCGGGCAAAAGGGACCCGGGCTGCTATTGTTTTTAAACGTAGACAACCGGGCGGCTTATCTCTTACAGAAATAAACACTCGACCGGTTCGAACTTTACTGCAATTCTTCGGTTACCTCTTTTACGTCCTGGGCTCTTTCTTCGTCCAGGAGTACTTTACGGGCTCCGCCGGTTTCGAAATCTAATTCCTTCAAATCTATCTTTCTGATTCGTCTGTTGTACATAGTGTGGAAGTAGGTAACCAGGTTATTTGTATCGTGGGCTACGGTCCACTGGGTGTCCGATGGAACAGCGGGCTCTTGATCGCTGTTGCTGCCAGTGCCTTCCCCCTGGTTCGCAGGGACGTTAAAGCTATCCATTATTCTGAAAAACTGGTTAACCGTATCAAAGCCGCCTTCCGTCTTTATTGAAACCTCCTTCAGTACCGTAGCTCGGACGAATCTCGATGGTGCGGTATAATCACCAGGGAGTCCGAGCAGGCCGGATCCGGATGCCAGGGGCGTAATTTCTAGATCTCCCCAGGCTTTCTTCTCGAATGGAGCGTTCGACAGATATCCGTAATTTCTGAGGTTCTGCAGGTGCCAGTCGAAGGTAGGATTGTTGGTAATTACACCTACTGGATTGTCGAATATTTTTTGTTCACCGTCTGTGAATTCGATAACGAGTGAATCTCCGCTCGGTTCTACGACCATAAGGTGCAACGGCGCCACTTTATTTAGCGTTGGGTCCACTACCGAGACCACCCTTACGTCTTTCATTCCTTCCCGAACTTCCGAAATGCTGGAAAAGTTGGAAAGTATGTAGGGCAAAACGTCAGTCGGTGCCATGCTCTTGTCCGAAAGCTCCGGGTCGTAGTCAGCGTATTCGGCAAATCCCGTGTGGTAAAATGCGCCTCCGGCAAGGCCAGCTTCGTTCATTCCGTCACCAGCTGTCCTATCCGCTAATTCGATTCCCAAAAAGCCGTACTCGCCCTTCCAGGAAATACCGTTTTTCCCGTCCGGAGTGGTTCCCTGGAACTCTTCCCCTTTTGGATAGACGACCGCCTTGGCGTGCCAGTCAAAAGCTCCCCATTCCATGGTCCTTCCATAGACCGCAGTGCCGTCCTCTCCTTCTAGTACTATTCCGGTACACCCTGACGCCGTGTGGCCGATAAGTGGAAGTATTAGAACTACAAATAACAACCCTGATAAAATCCTGCGACTATTTCTCTTCATCTTATACTCCTTGGGTGCTTTCAAGCACCTGTTTTTCGAAAATTAAAATCCTAACGGTTTAACACTTAATTATACGATAAAGTGTGTTAGATAGCTTGTAGAAAGCATTTAACGGTATCGTCCTTAAAAGAGGCAACAACGGGAAGCTGTAAACTAAAACTATCTTTTTGCGGACAGGAATACAGAATCATCTAAGTGGGTTTAATAGCACTTTATCGATTTGACTTTCCGTCAATATTTCCTATATAAAAAGATGTGAGGAGGAATAAAATGAAAGTTCCAAAAACCGTATTAGTTCTTTTAATCGGTGCACTTTTGGTGACGAGCGTGGGGTTTGTTTTTCTGGCTACGAGGCCCGAGGGAGAGAAAACGGTGTTTTCTACCGACTCCGGTCCGGTTTCTCGAGCCAGAGTTAGCAATCAGGTAAAAGAAGGGAAGGTAGTTCCAACTGTTTTATTAAACCGTGACAAAGCCCGGAGGTTGCTTGGAGAAGGAGAAAAAGCGTTTGTGTCAAGTGGGAAGTCAGGTCAGCCAGTACTGATACTGTGCCCGGGACACCGTGATTTCATCAAAAGCACGGTCGCCCTGTTATCCAACCATCAAGGATGGATTGAAGTGGAGTGAAACACCCAGAAGGAAGCGACAAGCTAGTTATTTAGTTAGCTTAAACGTGGAAGCAATCTTGCTGAAAACTAATGTTTCTCTCCAGTCGAAACCGGGTGGAGGTGAGTCAAAGACTCCGGGATTTACTGAGTGTAGGACGAAATCCATAGTGTAACGCCGATCTCCTTCGACGGTTGAATAGATTACGTACTCGTAAAAGTGTCCGGCAGCGCCCTCCTCGAAATCTTCTTTTACGAATTCTCGGTCGTTAATAAAAACTTCTTTCCCGGATTCTTCCTCTGAGGGAACGCCAGGAGGTTCTTCAGAAACTTCTCCCACTTTTATCAGGAAAAACTTGTCCCGCAGGAGAGTCTCCCCGGTAACTGGCAAAGCAACCCTAACTCTTTTCTGTTTTGTGGCGCTGTAAATATCTACCTGTCCGTCAGGTGGGTACATAAATTCAAATCCGTATTCTTCGCTCCTATAGGTTTTCCATCCGGATAATTCGGTAGACGGGAAACTTAGCGTTTTTAAGCTACAGGACGGACATTTTATCTCTTCAGCGACGAGTGGTATCGACGGGTAGGAGATGGGGTGTATAGTTAAAATAATAGGGTTGATCCCTACCATAACTAGAACAAGTACAGGAATGAATATGGAAAATCTTGACCGTTTAGCTCTCATAGAATCAGAATTTATATTTTGATAGGTCACTGAACAATTAAACCGAACCTGCGAGACACCGATTAGGTGATAATAGCTCGCGAACTGTAAGGATTCAATTAACCGTACTCCCTTGACTTATTTGAAAGTAGAGGCTAAAATACTGACCGTCAGTATAATACCGACGGTCAGTCAGGAGGGATTATGAACAGAAGGAAAGACCCGAAAACGAGAAAGGATGAGCTTCTGGAGGCTGCGGGCGAACTGTTCCTGGAAGAGGGTTACGAAGATACCTCTGTCAATTCCATCGTGGAATCCATCGGGGTTTCCAAGGGAACGTTTTACTATTACTTTGACTCCAAACAGGACGTGGTCGACGGACTTGTTG
>JAGXKX010000060.1 GCA_018335015.1 Candidatus Bipolaricaulota bacterium | reverse complement strand
TAAAGAAATATATCTATCCAAACACACTCACACGGAGAGATTACACTGACCAAAGCAACTAAAAGTATAGCAAAAGAACTAGATATCAAAGTAAGTCAAGTTGAAGCCGTAAAGTCATTACTCGATGACGAAAACACCATCCCGTTTATCGCCCGTTATCGGAAGGAACAGACGGGCTCGTTGGACGAAGTCCAGATAGGAGAAATAAAGGAAGAACTCGAAAGAGCCGAAAAACTAGAAAGCCGGCGTCAGACGATAATCGACTCGCTGGAAGAACAGGAAGAACTCACCGAAGAGCTTCAGGAAGAAATAAATCAGGCGTCCAGCCTGTCGGAATTGGAAGATATCTATCTTCCCTACAAACCCAGCCGTTCCACCAGAGGCACGAAGGCAAAAGAAAAGGGACTGGAGCCGCTGGCGGATATGCTCCGGGAACAGCAACCGGGTATCGATCCCGAAGTGGTCGCGAAGAGCTACGTGGACGAGGAAAAAGACGTCGAAGGACCGGAAGAAGCTCTCCGGGGCGCCAGGGACATAATCGCGGAGAAGGTAAACGAGGATAGGGACGTAAGGGAAAATATGCGAGAATTCTTTTTCAAAAACGGGTTCATCCAGTCCGAACTGAAGGACGCCGAAGCTGATCAGGAGGAAACGTACCGAGAATACTACGATTTAAAAGAACCGGCACTTGATGCTCCCAGCCACAGAGTCCTCGCGATTTTCAGGGGGGAAGAAGAGGAGGTCCTGCGTGTCAAAGTCCAGCCTCCGAAAGAAAAGGGGGTAAAGAAACTTAAAGGGCTTGTTGTAGAAGAAAATTCCGGCACGAGCAACCAGGTAGAGCTTGCCGTCGAGGACTGCTATTCTCGCCTCTTGGCCCCTTCGCTGGAGACGGATTTGAGAAACAGGATCAAGGAAGAAGCCGACAGGGCCGCCGTCGAGGTCTTCGAGACCAACCTGGAGGAGCTTTTGATGTCGCCCCCTCTGGGACAGAAGCCCGTACTCGGTATAGATCCGGGGTTCAGGAGCGGCTGCAAGCTCGTGGCCCTGGACCCACATGGTGGCCCGCTGGACCATCAAGCAATATTCCCCCACGAACCCCAGAAGGAGAAAGACGAAGCCAAAAAGACGGTTGAGGACTTCGTGAGGGAATACAGCCCGGATGCCATCGCCATTGGGGATGGAACGGCCAGCCGGGAGACCGAGTCGTTCGTAAGGGAGCTGGATCTCGACGAATCAATCGCGATAGTAAGGGTTCGGGAGGACGGGGCATCCGTCTATTCCGCTTCCGAGATCGGACGGGAGGAGTTTCCAGATTACGATGTTACAGTAAGAGGGGCAATTTCGATTGGCAGGAGGCTACAGGACCCGCTCGCTGAACTGGTAAAGATCGATCCTAAGTCACTCGGGGTTGGGCAATACCAGCACGACGTCGACCAAAACCTGTTGGAGAAAAAATTGACCGAGGTCGTCGAAAGGTGCGTGAACAGAGTCGGCGTAAACGTAAACACGGCCAGCGAAAAACTACTTACTTACGTTTCCGGCCTGGGCCCCACGCTCGCCAGCAACATCGTAGAATACAGATCGGAGAACGGCCAATTCACAAATATCGAGCAGCTCAACGAGGTTCGGAGAATCGGCCCGAAAACCTTTCAACAGTCGGCCGGATTCCTTCGAATAGTCGACGGCGATAATCCACTGGACAACAGCGGAGTTCATCCCGAGGATTACCCCTTAGTGAAAGAGATGGCCGGTGATATGGGGTGCGGGATAACCGAAATGGTTAACAATTCGGAGATTCGGGAAGAGATAGACCTGGAAAGTTACGTCGATTCGGACGTCGGGCTTCCCACTCTAACCGACATTATCGACGAACTGGAAAAACCCGGACGTGATCCGAGACCGGAGTTTGAACCCTTCGTTTTTGCCGAAGATCTAAACGAAATTGACGACCTCGAGGTAGGGGTGGTTATCCCGGGAATAGTTACCAACGTTACCAATTTTGGGGCTTTCGTTGATATCGGTCTGAAATCTGACGGGTTAATCCATATCAGCGAATTATCTCAGGAATACGTCGATCATCCCCGAAACGTCGTAAAGCTAAACCAGAGGGTTCGGGTCAAGGTAATAGATGTAGATAAACCCCGGAAGAGGGTATCACTGAGCTTAAACTTTGAAGAGTAGTGATTCCAGGCTATTTTACCTCTGTCTAACCCATCTGTACAGCCTCTTCTCTTAGCTCGCCCCGGTCAATTCTATCCGGGTCGTAGTAGTCGATCGGCAGGTCCGTTCTTCCGCCCTTTATAACCTTCGCCAGTCCTTCTCCCACGGAAGGTGCCATCATGTATCCATGTCCGCTAAAGCCCGCCGCCAGGTAGTGGCCGGGAATTTTGTACTCTCCCAGCATGGGGTTGCCATCAGGACTCATAGCGTAGTAGCCCGCCCAGTGTCGCAGAATCCGGGCGTGCCTTAGACCGGGAATAATCGTGCTAAACACCTTACTTGCCCTTTCCTCGAAACTCAGCGTCTCCCTCATCTCGTAGGTCGGGGGCTCATCCTCCGGGGTGCCAGCTCCACCGATTATTCCTCCACGCTCCGTCTGGGTGAGGTAAGCGTCCTCGTGTTTCATGGATATTATCATGGGTTCGATGCTGCCCGGCTTGAAGGGTTCGGTTATAATGGCCTGATGACGGTAGGGAGTTACCGGAATCTCAAGCCCCATCATCTCTCCTACATTTCTCGCCCATCCGCCCGCTGCGTTCACCAGGACTTCCGTCCTGTAATTTTCCCCGGTGGTTTTCACTATCTTACACTTTCCCCCGTTCTCGAGCTCTATTCCGGTAACCTCCCTTTGCTCCTTTAATTCTACTTCGCCCTCCTGGAAGTATTTTTTGAATCCGGTTGTGACCTCAAAGGGATGAGCTTTTCCGTCCTCCGGGTTGTAACTGGCGGCCTTCACCTCGCTGGTATCAATTAAATTGCAGAGTTCTTCTGCCTCAGCCGGTGAGAGAATTTCCGTCGGAACTCCAAGCGAGTTCTGGAGTTCCTTCATTTTCCGATACTGCTCGATTTCCTCTTCCGTGTAAAGCAGGTAAAGGTAACCTGTCTGCCGAAAGTCAAACCCTATCTCCTCTCCCAGTTTCTTCCAGTTTTCTTCGGACCTCTTCATCATTCTTATCGTCGGTTCATCAGCAAATTGAGCCCGTATTCCCGTTCCACATCTTCCGGTGGAACCACTTCCCACGTAACCTTTTTCCAGAACGGTTACGTCCCTGACTCCGTGTTTTGACAGGTAGTAAGCTATCGCCAGCCCGGTCGATCCGGCGCCGATAATAACTACGTCTTTCTCGATCATTCTAAATCCCCCGCTTTCTCGCCCGCGGCGAACCTGAGTGGCATGGGAACTATCGGAGACCTTTCCCGGGGTAAGCGAATTTCCTCGATTTCCCTCCCGGTCTCTCTGGCGAGTATCCGCTGAACGAGGGGAAGGCAAGTTCTTCCACCACAGGTTCCGGTTCCGATCTTGGTCTTTCTCTTTAACAGTTCCATGGTGTCATAGCCCTCCGCGATTGCTTCTTTTACTTCCCGCTCGGTCACGTCTCTGCAGCGACAGACGATTACTTCTTGACCGTTCTCTTCCCCGCTCATTTTACCCCCCCGATATTTCTCACTTCGTTAATATGTTCTTCGGGAATTTTAATTGTTACCGTGGAGGTATCGCCGGCCGAACCTTCCTTCGATTTTACGCTTTTAACCACCGCGGTGGTAACCTTTTCACCCTTTCTGTTCAGAGCCTCGACCTCTTGACCGGTCTCAGGGAGCTCGAACTCGTAGGGAATGGTTATTTTACAGCCTTCTTCCGGAGAACAATCTATCGTGAAAATAGCTAATCCTGGGCAGTGTGCCACGCATAGAGAACATCCGGTACACTTCCGGTAATCGACTTCCGGAATCCCGTTTATATCGTTCATCTCGATCGCTCCAACCGGGCAGTTCTCGCCACAGGGATCGCAGGGTATCCTTTGAGGGCACTCTATTACGGGCACGGGTCCCTCGGCCAGCACTTCCTGGGGAGGAAGCTCCACGTCCTCCGGTCGAAGGTAACCTCCGGTTCTCCAGCTCGCCGTATCTTTTTGAGTTTTCATGTTTGCACCTCTTTCAAGTTCTTTCTTAACTCTTCGTAGTAAGGTCCCGCCCGCAGCTCTTTGAGTTTATCTCTGGACTCGGAGATTAATTCGTTCTCTGCCTTTCCACCTATCCCCAGTTCAATCGCGGCGTCCGCCCCGGCGATAGTTCCCTCGAGCATCGCTGCAGTCGCCTCTTCAACCCCGGCTACGTCCCCTGCAACGTATACGTCCTCCCTCGTGGTTTTCATTCGTTCGTCCCGCTCCGGCACGTAGCCTCCTAGTTTAGGCTGGAATTTTAGCTCCGAGCCCGCGTGGTGAAGGAGTTTGTAGCTGGGAGAGAGACCAACTGCCAGAGCCATAATATCTACCTCGTACTCCCTTTCAGTGCTTTGAATAGTCTCGCCCGCTCCGTCGTGCTCGGCGACCCTTACTCTCTTAACTCTTTCTTCCCCTTCAACTTCCAGTACTTTGTGCCCGGTGAGAATGGGAACCCCAAACCGCCTTATTTTAGCGGCGTGGACGAAATAGCCCCCGACCTCTGGGGCTATTTCCACGATCGCCTCTACGTCTACCCCCGCCTGTAACAACTGGTAGGAAACTATCAGACCGACGTTTCCCGCTCCCACCATTAGAACACTGTCCCCGGGTTTTACCCCGTAAACGTTCATCAAAGTCTGTATCCCCCCCGCACCGTAGACCCCGGGAAGGTCGTTGTTGGGGAAAGTTATCATGTCCTCAGTAGCGCCCGTGGCAATAAGGGTCTTTCCGGCGTCCACCTTGAGGAATTGTTTCCTGTTCCTGTATATACCGACTGCCTCTTCGTAAATCCCGACGGCGCTGGAGCTCTTCATCGTCTCGACCTTTGGGTGTTCCTCGACCCTCTCAATTAATTCCTCGCCAATTTCCACACCTCTGGTCCCCGCTTCCTGGTCGCTGGAGCCGAAAAACTTGTGGGTTTGCTTAATCAGCTGGCCTCCGAGAAAAGGATTCTCGTCGACGATAATTACATCCGCACCTGCATCCGCAGCCGTTATAGCCCCCTTTAACCCGGCAGGACCTCCACCGATTACCAGCAGGTCTGCAACCTTCGTAGCTATAGAGTCCGGTTCCAGTGGCGCGGCGTCCGGTGAGATTTCGGGAAACCCATCTTGCTTTTTTACCTCCATATCTTCACGTACCAGGGTTATACAAGTCCTAACGTTGGGAACGCCGTCGACCGTCATCAAACAGGAAGAGCACTTACCTATCGCGCAGAACAGGCCCCTTGGTCTTTTTTGATCCCCGCTCTTCCTGAGCTCCACTACCCCCTCGTTGTGGAGGGCGGCAGCAATTGTTTCACCCTTCCTTGCCTCAACTTCTTCCCCCTCGTAAGAGAAAGTTACCGTTTCCCTTTCGGGAAATGAAATGATGGGATGATCGTCAATCCTCATCTAATTCACCTCTCCTGACTATCCAGATATTTTTAGGAATTCTTAGAGAAGATTTTCGCTATTTTCGTCCCCCGACGAGAAGTCGACGCGAGTAAATTGGCTCACAAACTGAGTGGTTTGACTTTATTACCCCCTCCATCCAGTAGTTTCAGGAAATTTTATCCAAAAGTCAAATGATGATATTTCTCCTTAGAGGATTCACCTGCTTTGGCGGGCGAGGAATTGTATTTAATACGTGCACATCCGCTTATCTTTGGCTTATAATGACTTCCGCACGGGATGACAAACCCTGAGTTCGTTTTTCAGATCAACCAAAGGGAGTTTTCTTTATGAAATTACGGTTAAGTGAAGAGGAACTCTGTAACCACAGGGACGCAGTGCGAAAAAAGTTGGAAGAAAAAGGACTCGACGCTCTATGTCTTTTTAGCCCCCGGGACATATTCTATTTGACAGGTCTCTACCTTATTCAGACTGAGCGGCCGGTGGGACTGCTTTACGACGGAACTAACACGACGGCTTTCGTGCCAACTCTCGAGGTGGAGCACGTGGAAAAGCTGGGCGGCGTCCACGAGATAATTAGTTACGAAGAGTACCCTGGCGAGAAACACCCGATGGAAATACTTGCCGAGACGATCGAGGACCGGAGTATCGCCAAACTGGGAGTGGACAGCGACGGTTACCCGGGAGCTTACGGCTACGAAGGCCCATCTCTCTCCGAATTCCTGGGTGACGGGAACGTAGAAGAACTACCCAGAATGATCGAAGGTATAATGCAGGTCAAAACAGACGAAGAGGTTGAATTAATAAAGGAAAGTTGCCGCTGGGGGAACCTCGCCCACCGCTACCTCCAGGACTACACGGAGCCCGGAAAGGCGGAAAACGAGATATCGACGATGGCCTCACTCGACGCTTCCCGATCAATGCTGAAGACGGTCGGTGACGATTATTATTCACCAAAAGGTGCCACTACACCCGCTACTGCAGGTTTCCGGGGGCAAATCGGTAAGGGAAGCGCGATTCCCCATGCACTGACGACAAATGAAACCATCGATGAAGGAGACGTGCTGGTCACCGGTGCTTCCGCAAAAGTCGGTGGTTACGTAAGCGAACTCGAACGAACCATGATCGTGGGTGAACCATGGAAGAAACAGGTCCAATTCTTCGAATCGATGGTGAAGGCTGGAGAGGTCGCCATGGAAGCGATAGAACCGGGAGCCAGTTTCGCCGACGTCGATCGAAAAGTTCGAGCTTTTTATAAGAAAAACGACCTAATGGACTACTGGAGACACCATACGGGCCATTCTATCGGCTTTGCTGGACACGAAGCACCTTACCTGGACCGGGGTGACGATAGAAAGCTCGAACCGGGAATGGTGGTAACCGTGGAACCGGGAATCTACGTACCGGATTTCGCGGGATTCCGACATTCGGACACGGTACTGGTCACTGAAGGGGGATCCGAGAGGCTTACGTATTATCCCAGAGATCTTGAAAGTTTAGTCATCCCTTCGCGGTAGCAAAACCCTTTGAAGGGTAATTTTCAAAAGTTCTCTTGAGAAAATGTCGATAATGATCTCCCGTAGTCGATCGAAGAGGAGGAATTACTACATTGAACGAAAATAACGAGTTAAAAGGAGTGCTCGTCACAGGCGCTTCGCGAGGTATCGGTTACGAATTGGCCAGACTGGCTGCAGGAGATGGTTATAATCCAGTGCTGGTAAGCAGGACAGAAGAAGACCTTCTGAAAGTAAAGGAAAAGCTCGAGAAAGAGTTCGGCGTCCAGGGGAAGATTATCCCGGGTGATCTCAGCGAACCCGGTACTCCGGAGAAAATATTTGATGAAATTGAAAGTTCAAATTATCGTATTGACCTTTTGTTCAACAATGCCGGCCGCGGACAAATGGGGGAATTTACGAAAACGGATTGGGAGACGGACCGGGAAATGATGCACCTCAACATGGACGCCGTAATCCACCTGACGAAATTGTTCCTCCCCGGAATGAAGGAAAGGGGTGATGGTGGTATAATAAACGTTTCTTCCCTTGCTGCATTCCAGCCGGGTCCGCTCATGGCACTGTACTATGCCTCAAAGTCCTTCGTCCAGTCTTTTTCCGAAGCCCTCGCGGAAGAAGTCAAAAGTTACGGGATAAAGGTTACTGCCCTTTCTCCAGGACCGGTTGACACGGATTTTCGCATAAAAGGCAAAACGCCGCCCGAGGACCAATCCGACCGGTCAGTGTCCCTCGATGCGGAATACGTAGCACGGATCGGTTACGAGGGATTAAAGGCCGGAAAGAGAGTAGTAGTACCGGGGAAGCTTGCTTCGGTGGTGCCGCAGTTGACTCGATTCTTACCCCGGAAAGTGGTCACCAGGTTAGTCAAAAAGCTAAACGTTTATCGACTGGAGTGAGTAGATCTGACAAACGTGAGGGCTTAAGTCTTTCGCTACACCATTGATACGACGATAGGAAAAAGTTTTTTTCTACCTCAAGGTGGTCTTTAAACCTCCAATTACTAACTCTCCAGATCGGATCGAACGAGTCCGATTGGAGAATCTTCGAACAGCTGCTCGTACTCTTGCGAAAGCCTACTTCCGCCCGATCGTTTTGAAAATTTCATTCCAAAATTACCTATTGATGTCCGGTGTGTCATAACGCATTTCGCTAAATATTAGGATTTTATTCAGCCTCCAACTCTTAAGGGTATTTAAGAAGCTCTCAAAGCTGGACTATTCCAGCGTGGAGAGCCTGGTTCTCGAAAAAAAGTAGACGCTTGCGAAAAATAGCAACACGGTCAGACCCACCAGGAGTACAACATCCACCACTACTTCTCCAAACCCACCGCCATAGATCAATAGAGTCCTAAGCGCGTCGGCCGCGTGCGTCCAGGGAAGCATGTCGTAAATCTCGAAGATGCTGCCGAACAACCGGCCAATTGCTAAAGTGGGTAGTGGGAAAAATGCCCCGACGATAAAGCTCAGGGGCACGGCGATTAGAGTTCCCAGATTGCTTGCTTGCTGTTCGTTTTCAGCAAAAGCCGCAATAAGTAACCCGAGAGAAACCGAAGCTACCCCCGCTATTACTGATATGAGAACTGCAAAACCCAGGGAAGCAATTCCTCCGACCCAGTTAAACCCAATAAGCAGAGCAATGGCAAAAAGGATCAAGACCTGAATAACGGCCATAATGCTCCAGGGAATCAGCGTACCGAAAAGGAGATCAAACGACCTCATCCGGGAGAGCTTCAACCTTTCCAGGGTCCCGGACTCCACTTCCTCCGCGAGGGAGCCAGCCACACCTATAGCACTCATTAACAGGGCAAACACGAAGATACCTGGAACCTGATAGTCGAACGCCGAAAGGCTCTGAGAGCCCGAAATGCTTTCCGAACCGATCTCCAGAAAAGTTCCAGAAGAGGTGTATTCCTCGTCAAAGTAGGAAAGGGTACGTTTCCGTGCCTGGCTAACGAGTTCTTCCTTGAATCCCCCAAACACTCCGGTAAGGATCCCCCTGGCCCTTCCGTACGTCATATACCCCGGATCACCCTTAACCGTTATAACCGCAGATACGTCCCCTGCCTCGGGCAAACTTCTTACATCACCACCGCCGGAGATGTCATCCATCCCTTCCGGAGAAAAGTCCCCCGGTCCAAAATTTTCTCCTTCCCGGGAGGAAACGTCGTTAAATTGGGTGACAATCATTTCTCCAACTCTGCCCGTAACTTCTTTTCTAACCGTACTTTTTATCAACTGGTGGGCAGCATCAGAAAAGTTCGCTGGTATGGTGACTACCGCGGCGACTTCTCTGTCTTTTAACATGGCATCCCCTTCCTCATCCTCGACCCGCTCAACTTCAAACAGGGGAACGTCACCGTCCTCGAAGGTCAGATTTTCCAGCGTACCTACCAACTCCTCCCCAAAATTTCTCTTTTCCTCGGCTTCCTCGGGTACGGAAATTACGGCTCCCCGATCCTTATTTACGACCCCAATCCTGTAAGGGGTGTTATCGCCCTGGCCCCCGCCGAAGGCAAACCCGAATACCAGCATGAAAATGGCGGGAAATGCAAGTATAAAGGCCAACCCTCTTCTGTCACGGAATATCTCTTTCAAACCCTTGATGGAGACGTGAATGAATTTCACGATTCCAACCTCCTTCCGGTAAGGTGGATGAACACGTCCTCCAGCGTATTAGTACGGCTAATTGAAACGTCGGATATCCCAAAACCCCTTTCTTCGATCTTTTCCGTCAGCTGAGCCATTTTGCCCACTGCGTCCATCGCCCTCAAGACAACCTTGTCTTCTATTTCGTTTACCTCCAGAATTTCGTCGATAGCTTTCATCATCTCCAGTAATTCAGGGTTACGTTCTTTGTCTTCCAGCTCTATAGATATCGAATCTCCCTTACCGACGCTTTTTTTCAGGTCTTCCGGCGTGTCGACAACCAGTAACTTACCCCTGTCGATTATCGCCACCCTGTCACTCAGCCTGTCAGCCTCTTCCATCAAATGAGTGGTCAGTATGATACATCTCCCCTGCTCTTCCTTCAGTTCATTAATATAGTCCCAGACGGAATACCTGGATTGGGGATCCAGCCCTGCTGTTGGCTCGTCCAGCACAACAATATCCGGTTCGTGAACGATACTCATACCGAGGTTTAGCTTCCTCTTCATACCTCCGGAGAGTTCGGAGGCGAGGCTATTTCTTTTCTCGGCCAGCTTTAAGTCCTCGAGGATAGCGTGAACCCTCTGCTCCAGTTCATCCGAAGCAACGTCGTACATTTTTCCCATGAAGTATATGTTTTCGTAACTCGTAAGTTCCTCCCATACTACTAAGTCCTGAGGACAAATGCCGACCTTCTCGTTTGCACCACCGTCCGTTTTTCCTCCTATTTTAATCAGACCTTCAGTTGGAGAGAGCAATCCTACCATCATTCTTATGGAGGTCGTCTTGCCCGCCCCGTTCGGGCCGAGCAGTCCGAAGATTTCGTTCTCATTTATCTTTAGATCCAGACCATCGACGGCGGTAAAATCACCGAATTTCTTCGTGAGGTTCTCAGTCTCAATCAAGTAATTGCCAGGACTCATGATTCCCCCTCATGTCAGGTTTGGAGGTTCGTAAATTGTTAAATTGTCCAAAAAATTTCCTCAGATACAACGGGTTATCTTCATCTCAAAAGAGGTTCAGTGAAGTGGATTAATTCAACTATCTTGACCGAACAAAATGCTGTAATTTGATTTACCAACCAGTACGT
>JAGXKX010000010.1 GCA_018335015.1 Candidatus Bipolaricaulota bacterium | reverse complement strand
GCCATAAAAGCCTGAGAAAAGAGGTCGGTCGGAGTTATAAACGCCGCTACGATAAACGTACCGACGATAACGAACCTTCTATTTTTCCTCAAAGTCGATAGTTTAACGAACCCCAGCCTCACCACCAGATAGATAAGTAGGGGAAGTTCGAACACGAGCCCCATTGCAAAGGACAGCAGTGAGGTAAAAGTTATGTAATTGCGGACGGAAAAGCTGGAAACAAGGCTCTCGCCCCCCACGTTCGCCAGAAACTTCATTGTATAGGGCAATCCAACGAGCAGGGCCAGTGCGATACCGGCGTAAAACAGGACCCCGCCGAGCAAAAATCCCAGCCTAAACCACTTTTTCTCTTCATCGAGCAAAGCCGGAAGGATAAATTTCCAGAACTGATAAAGCAGCCAAGGAGTGGAAAGTATCAACCCCGTTATCACTGCCAGCTTTAAGTAAGTTAAGAAGGCTTCAGTGGGATGAAGATATATTAAGGACTCCTCACGGGCTGCATCTATGAGGAAACTCAACAGCCGTATCCGGAAATAGTAGGCAGTACCACCGAGGAGAACGATCGCACCCAGGGAGCGGATTATCCGACTTCTCAGTTCCTCCAGGTGCTCCCCGAGCGGTCGTTCTTCGTCTTTCATTCAAAGATAATCGTGGGATATCTATTAATTTTCTTCGTCTTCGTCTTCGTCTTTTTCTTCGACCGATTCGTCGCCGGAAGCCCTATCAGAATCTTTGCTACCGGTCTCCGTGTCGACGTCTATTGCTTCCTGGGTCTCATTGTATTGCTCCTGAATCTTCTCTTTTTCCTTGTTGAATTCCCTGACCCCTTTCCCCAGAGATCGGGCCAGTTCAGGTAACCTCTCGCCACCAAAGATAACGAGAATTATTACCAGGATAATTATTAGCTCTGTCGGTCCCAATCCGAACATTTGTTGATAACACCTCCAGACGTGCTGGAAACATTTTAACGTATTCTATTCCGGAATGTAATACCTAAAGTCAAAAGCAAAGCCGGCAACATTTCTGCCCTCCGGGCTATATGATTTTCTAGCTGCGGAAAACGTACTCAGTACCCCCTACCGGCTCTCAGCTATCCCCGCAAGGACGATGGATAAACCGTAGAGAATCAACAGCGGACCCCAGAGAAACATCTGAGTGATCGGGTCGGGAGGGGTCAGAATCGCCGCCAGAATCGCCGCGCTAATGAGTGCTATTCGCCACTGACTCGTCAGTGTCTTGCGAGTTATTAATCCCAGCCTGGCCAGTCCGAACGAGATCACCGGCATCTCAAACACGAAACCAAAAATAAGCGTAAACGCCATTATAAACGAGGCGTAGTTCCCCACGGTAAACGTGGCTCTTAAACTTTCTCCGCTGATCCCTTTCAAGAAGTCCAGCGCAAAAGGCATCACCCCCAGTAAAGCAAACGCCGCCCCGGAGTAGAAAAACAGGCTACCGAACCCGAACAACGCCCATACGAACCCCTTGCTGAACCGCTCGCTTTTTGACAGGAAAGGGGTAGCAGTCTGGATAATCTGGTACAGAAGATAGGGAGCACTTACCAGCACGCCGACGAACAGGGAGAGTTTAATGTATGTGAAAAATGCTTCCGTGGGGTGGATGAAAATTAGTTCCTTGTCGACCAGGGGCCTCTGGATGAATTCCAGGACCCTATCCCTAAAGACATAAGCGGCAATACCCACCAGGATAATAGCGGCAAAACTGCGAATCAACCGGCCTCTCAGGTCTTCCGTCCGGTCTAGCAATTCCTGGAATAGATTACTGTTGGCCACGATATTTTAGGAGAAGATAATTAGGTCCAATACACTAATCATTATCTATAATCTTATCCTGAACTTCTTCCGGATCCATATCCAGCTCCGAAGCGACTTCCTGGACGTCCACCTCTCCTTCCATTTTATCGGTTAATTCGAGCAATTTTTCTATATTTACATGTTCGTCCAGCCATCTATCTATTTCCGATTTCCGGATCTTCGTTCTTCCGTTAAGCTCAAGCGCATCCAGCTCTCCCTCGTCGATCAGGTCCCTGACCCCTTCAATGCTCAATCCGGCATATTCAGACACGTCCGTCACTGACAGGTACGCTTCAAGTCTATTCACGATATCACCCGAGTAGTAGTATTCATTTAAAGCTTTAACCTAAACTACCAAAAACAAACCGATGGGGGTTATCAATTCCGGTCAACCGACCATGTGGTTTCACCTTCCTGATCCTTGACCTCGATCCCTATTTCTTCCAGCTCCGACCTTATTCGATCCGCGAGCTCCCAGTCCTGCTTATCCCTTAACGAATTTCTAACCTCCAGTAGAAGTTCCACCAGGCCTTCTTCCATTCCACTGGCGGAAGGCTCTTCTCTGCCCTGAAACAGTCCGAGAGGTTCTGCTAGCTTCTGGACCTCTCTCTTTGCTTCCTTCAGCAAATAACTGTTTTCGTTTTTGCCTTCGTCCCTGAATTTGTTCGCCTGCTTGACCAGGTCAAATATTACGCCTAGGCCTCCTGGCGTATTAAAGTCCTTGTCCATCTCCTCTTCAAAACGATCCCGGGCAGTCTCTATCCGATCTTGCAGTTCTTTACCTGAATCCGTCAGGGGAGATTCCGAATTTTCCGGCTCCGCATCCAGATCTTCGACGGTCCGCAAAAACTCGTAAACCCTGTCTACCGCGCTCCTCGCATCTTTAAGGTTCTTCTCGCTGAAGTTGAGCGGTTTTCTATAGTGGGTGGAAAAGTAGAAGTACCTTACCGTCTCCCTGTCGTAATTATCCAGAACCTCTCTGGCGTACTCGAAGTTTCCCAGCGATTTCGACATCTTCTCGCCTTCGAACTCCAGCAACCCGTTATGTATCCAGTAACGACAGAACTGTTTCCCTGTCCTCCCCTCGGACTGAGCTATTTCGTTTTCGTGATGAGGGAATACCAGATCGTGGCCACCGGCGTGAATATCTATAGTCTCCCCCAGCGTGGTCTGAGCCATAACGGAACATTCGATGTGCCAGCCAGGCCGTCCTCTACCCCAGGGGCTATCCCAGCCCGGCTCGTCCGGATCGGAACTCTTCCACAGGGCAAAGTCCAGGGGATCCTCTTTCTTGGCATCTACCTCCACCCGGGCGCCGCTCTTTAGATCGTCAATCGAGCGACCGGAAAGCTTTCCGTAATCGGAGAACTCCCTGACCCTGAAGTAAACGTCCCCTTCTACTTCGTAACCGTATCCTTTGTCCACAAGAGCGCTTACGTGCTCAATTATCTGTTCCACGTATTCGGTGACTCTAGGCACGTAGTCGGCCTCTTTTACTCCCAGTTTATCCAGGTCTTCAAAGTAGGCTTCGGCGTACTTTTTCGCGAGCTCTTCCGGTTCGACGTCCTTTTCTTCGGCCCGGTCGATTATTTTGTCGTCGAGGTCCGTGACGTTCTGGGTAAATTCGACCTCGTACCCCTTAAACTCTAAATATCGGCGCAGGGCGTCGAAGACGATAAACGGTCTGGCATTACCAATGTGGAAATAGTCGTAAACCGTGGGTCCACAACTGTAAAATCTAACCTTTCCTTCCTCGAGCGGCTCGAATTTCTCCTGCTCACCGGTCAGCGTATTGTAAAGTTGAAGCATTTTCTTTCACCCTGTCACACTATTGACTTTACTGTCCCTATTCTCGAAAAAGTTAGCCAACGACCCCTCATCTCATCGTATAGTTAAATTAAAAGAAAAACAGACCAATTCAATTCAGGACAGTATAACCAAGCAAGGGGAGAAATACAATCCAACCCTTTCCGAACTAGTTGGTTAAAGGGTTCACTGGCAATCTCGATGCCCGTCCATTATACATATGGAGAACGGATAAAATTCAAGTTTTGAACCAACAACCTTATCGAGGGAAGGGTATGATTTACGGATCCGGACAGTTTTTAAGTGAGATAATAACAACATGACTGACGAAAATATTCCCAACGCCTTGACCGTATTCAGAATCTTATCCGTACCTTTCGTGATGTTCCTCCTGTTGTCCGGCTTCAACCTAGCTGCCCTAGGCCTATTTCTGTTCTCCTCCGTCACCGATTTTGCCGACGGGTATCTGGCAAGAAAATACGACAGGACGAGCCCGTTCGGCAAGTTTGCAGACCCAATTGCTGATAAATTGCTGGTTTCCGCTGTATTTATTACTTTCGTTCAACTGCGAGAACTTACCGCGGTACCAGTAGTAGTGATAATCAGCCGAGAATTTCTTGTAACCGGCCTTCGACTACTCGGCGCAACCAGGGAAAAAGTTATTTCAGCCAGCTGGTTCGGGAAGACAAAAGTGGTATCCCATATAGTTCTTATTGTCGCCATTACGATGGACCTGGAGTTCCAGTTAACCTGGCTGGAACTTTCCATACCCTGGTTGATCTACCTGGCGATGGCAACGGCAGTCGTCTCCGGTGCGGACTATCTAATTAGCAATAGAAAGTTAATTAAGGAGTGTTTTTTGGACTGAGAACTATTTCTGAAGGTATAAGCAACAATCAGGCCGTTCGTAACTTTTTAAGAGGGTAATATCTATCCATCCAGAGGTCGTCCAGGTCGTAGAATTGCCTGACGTCCTCGTCAAAAAGGTGTACCATCACTTCACCGTAATCAAGAACAATCCAGGAGCCAGTATCGAGCCCCTCTTTGTGCGCTGCGTCCTTCTCGTACTTTTCCAGCAGCTCCTCTGCCAGCGCCCTCACGTGTTTTGGGTTCGTGCCATTTGCCAGAACGAAGAATCGGGTAGCAATCGTGTGATCCCTCATATCCAGGACCTTCGCCTGCTTTCCCTTCTTGTCCTCGATAATCTCCAGCAATCTCAGTAAATCCTGTCTTTCTTCGTCGTTAAGAGACAAAGTCTGGCGATCCTTCTCCCATTATTAATAATAAATTCGTTTCAGGAGTCGGGTCGACACCCGCACCTTCAAGCGAGGTCATGGTTTCCTGAAAATTCTCCGCACTGACTATCTCCGGGTTAAAATCCAGTTCCTGAGCGACCAAATCAGCCATTTCTTCGCCCTCATCGTTCAAGGTAACAAGATAACTCGTCTCGTAATCAAACCGGTCCGCGTTGTCCGTTCCGGTCACCGAAAAACCCAAACTCGTAAGCCTGTCCGCCGTATTTCTAGCGAGATAATTACTTCCTTCACCGTTCAATATGTAAACCTTTGCGTCGGCGTTGCCGACCATGTTTACACCGTTTATCTCCTGAGCAACTACCTTTCTGGTCTCCACAATTCGGGGTAATAGTACGGATTTATTTTCAACTCTAGCCGGCTTACCCGATAGAGTTACCATTTCGAAGTCCTCTGTCCCCAGATCCTTCAGGGTCCTTCCGAGGTCGTACATATCCATCAGGGAGAGATTGGTTTTAGCGTATTTGCGGCCCGTATTAATAACGTCTTTGATCTGGGACCAACCCTCCAGATTTACGCCACCCTGAAGCAGTGCCCGGAGGAATTTCTGTTGTCTATTGATACGCTGGAGGTCGCTCTGGTCACCTCGGTACCTCACGTAACCCATTGCCTCTTCGCCGTTCAGGGTCTGCCTGCCGGGATCAATGTCTATATTTAGATCTCCCGCCTCGTCCGTATACTGCAGCCGCTCTTCCACGGTTATCTCGACCCCGCCCATGAGATCAACTATTTCCTTGAATCCCTCGTAATCCAGGACGAGGTAAAAGTTCATCGGCACGCCTAAAAAGTTTGACGCCAACTCGCGGGCCAGTTCCGGCCCGTCTATGGCGTAAGCAGCGTTAACCCGACGGAAGTTATCGTCCGGGTACTTCAGGAAAAGGTCCCGTGGGATTGAAATCAAACTGGCTTTGCCCTCGGCCGTATCTATGCTGGCGAGCATCATCGTATCGCTACGACGAGCTTGAGCCCCTTCTATATGATCGATACCCAGGACGAGAAGGTTGATCCTCTCCCCTTTCTTGACCAGTTCGTTTACGTCACGTTGATTGAGAAGGTAAATCCCGATCCCGGATCCGACTAATAATACTACCAGAACGATTGATATGGTTATCTTCCATTTCATCTTAACATCACGCTTAACTTAACGTATCCTTGTGGATAAGTCAAGGATTTAGTCAAAGAGCCAGGTAGCTTTGAATAACGGGTTTCTTGGCTCTATAATAAAGGGCAATGGAAGATAACTACGTAAAATTAGCCAAAAAGTCAGTCCAGAAGGCTGTTACCGGTAAAGACCCAGGAGGAATTCAGGAGCTTAAAGAATCGTTACCCGACGAGTCCCGGGGAGCATTTGTAACCCTGAAAAAGTTAAACGGAGACCTTCGGGGGTGTATAGGAACCTATACGCCGGTTACGGAATCCGTCGGGAAAGAGATAATTAGGAACGCCTCTTCGGCAGCCCTGGAAGACCCCAGATTTTCCCCGGTCAAACCGGAGGAGTTGGGGGGATTAACGATATCAGTAGATATCTTATCCCAGCCGGAAGCATGTGATAGAGAAGACCTGAACCCCGACAAGTACGGAATTATCGTCGAAAAGGGGGCGAGATCAGGTCTGCTCTTACCCGACCTGGAGGGAATAGATTCCGTGGAAGAACAGCTGGAGGTAACGAAAAACAAGGCTGGCATCCCTCCGAGGGACGAAAACTTCGTAATCAAGCGCTTCGAAGTCGAAAGACACGAGGGAGAAACTCCCATTGACAATTGATTTTATCCCATCCTTTACCAGCACCGAAACCCTGATCGAGACCAATAATTATGACCAAAAAAGTAGCTTTCTACACTTTAGGCTGTAAAGCGAATCAGTACGATACTGAAGTTATGAAAGGTGCCTTGAACGAAGTATCGGACTACCGGATCGCGCCTCTTTCAGAAGATTCAGATATTGCTATCATAAATACATGCAGCGTCACTGGTGGGGCTGACAGAAAATCTCGAAAATACATTCGTCGTGCGGCCCGAAAAGCCGAACTAGTAATGGTTACTGGCTGTTATACTTCGTTGGATTCCGACGAAATTGCGGATATTTCCGGGGTGGATATTATATTTCCGAATCCCCACAAGTACGAAGTAGTTAAGATCATTCGTCGAGCCGAATCCGGATTTCGAGGAAAGGTAGAAGAAGTCAACGGTAGTGCCTGGGACATAGATCAGCGGGTTATCTCCAGGGACAGCAATCATACCAGGGCTTTCCTGAAGGTCCAGGACGGCTGCAGCAATCATTGCACGTTCTGCAAAGTTCATTATCTGAGGGGACCAACCAGGAGCAAATCCCGGTCCAGAGTTATAGAGGAAGCCAGCGAACTGGGCGATAACGGGTTCAGTGAAATCGTGCTGACAGGAATTAACCTGGCAGAATACGGCGAGGAGGCCGAAGAGCTCGCCGAACTAATTCGGGAGCTTTCTCAAGTTGAAGAAATATCGAGGATAAGACTGAGTTCAATTAACCCAGAGGGGATTACTCGAGAGTTACTGGAGGCGTTCAAAGATTCCGAAAAGACCTGTCCGTACTTTCACGTACCCCTGCAATCCGGTTCGGATAGTATACTTGATGCAATGAAAAGGGGTTACTCGCGAGAATTCTACTTGAAGAAAATAGAATTAATAAGAAATAGCCTCTCCGAGCCGACAATTGGTACGGATCTGCTGGTAGGTTTCCCGGGAGAGAAGGAAAGAGACTTTGCCCGGACCAAAGAAACTATTAGAGAAGCAGGTCCAATCAACGGACACGTATTCCGCTTTTCGCCCCGATCCGTTACTCCGGCTGCTGACTTCGAGGATAAAGTGAGGTCTTCCGTGAAGAAAAGAAGAGCGGCAGAGCTGCGCTCGCTGGTATCCTCAATTAGCTTGAATAGAAGGCGGGAATTCAGGGGGAACAGCCTGGACATGATAATAGAGGAGCCGAGCGATAAAATTGGTGGCTGGAGGGGTTACTCGAAAAATTACCTTGATATTCACCTCCGGCAGTTAGACCATGCCGTTACGCTCGAGCCAGGAGAGACGGTAAAAGTTAAAATGACCGAAGTAAGAGAAGACTACTGCCTGGCAGAGCCCTTAGATTCGGACCATGAAACTCAGAAGGTAGCTAGCGCAATCAAATCAGGGAGAGAAAAAAGCGGGGAGTGATGAAAATCGACGAGAACGAGAAGACCATAGAACGGGAACTAACCCTGAGGGACCATGATCAAACTGTGACCCTGTTGGGACAGTACAACAAGAACCTGAATTACATTCGCGATAACTTCGACGCCCAGATAATAGTCAGGGACGGTAACATAAAAATATCAGGAAAGGAAGAAGAGGTTAAGCAGGTCCGATCACTTTTCGACGAACTTCTGGAAATGATCGACGCGGGCCAATCTCTGAAACACGAAGAGGTCAAGAGACTTACCCGAATGGCGAAGGAAGGAAAGGGCGGGGAGCTAAAAGGGGTGCTTTCCGACGTCATCCAGACTACCTACTGGGGTGAACAGATCAAGCCCAAATCGATCAATCAGAAAGAGTACGTGGAGGCAATTCGGGAAAAAGACATCGTATTCTGTATAGGGCCCGCCGGTACGGGTAAAACGTACCTCGCAGTGGCAATGGGAATAGAATTCTTGAAAAAAGGAAAGGTTAAAAGGATGATACTCACCAGGCCCGCGGTCGAAGCAGGGGAAGAGCTGGGGTTTTTACCCGGCGATATGCAGGCAAAAGTCAATCCCTACTTGAGGCCTCTATACGACGCTATCTACGACATGATACCGGGGGAAGAATTCGAGAGACTAAAAGAGGACGGAAGGATCGAGATTGCCCCCCTGGCTTTCATGAGAGGAAGAACGCTTAATAACTCTTTCGTAATTCTGGACGAAGCTCAAAACACTACCTCGACCCAGTTGAAGATGTTCTTGACCAGGCTGGGATTCGACTCGAAAGCCGTCATCACGGGCGATATTACCCAAATAGATCTAAAGAGCGATGCTTCGGGGTTGAGTCACGATCGGAAATTTTTGGAAAACATTCCCGGAATTGAATTTATTTACCTCACGAAAACGGACGTCGTAAGGCACGACCTCGTCAAGAAAATTATCGAAGCCTATGAAGAAGAAGCAGACAAATAACGAGAATAAAAACGGAATGGCCGGGTACTTTAAGACGCTGACCGGAACGCCCATGGAAGGAAGTTCTAAAAAGGGGCTTCTGCTATCCGGGTATATCCTGCTTATATCGTTTCTTTTTACCTTCAATTTCCAGAGTAGCGAGCCTTTCTTCGTTTTCCTGCCCTGGAAGGAAGCGGTCTCCCACGGCCTGGTTGTTGCGATTGCGGCGGTTGCTACGATATCTTATATTTCGATAAGGAAGGAAAAACTTATCCGGGATACCAGGTTAATGGCTTTCCTAATGGGCACAACCTTCCTTCTACTTCTCACCATTAAAGGTGCATCGCTCGTCTCCCTTTATCTCGTACCGGTAGCATTCGCCACGGCATTGACTGCGCTTTTTCTCGATTTCGAGACCGGCCTCAGCCTTAACCTTTTTCTGGCAATAGCCGTCGGGGTTCAATCAGGAGTTTCAGGCTCTATAGGACCCGTTATTATCGCTTTTGCCGGTGGACTGATGGGTATACTGGAAGCACGAGATATAAATAGAATGTCTGACCTGACAAGCATAGGTATCTCCGTCGGTCTGGTCAACGCCGTACTGGTCTTCGCATTTAGATTCCCTGCGCTCTCCTCCCCATTCATCGTAAACCTGGACTGGCCGAACTACTGGTGGGCAGTATTGAACGGCCTGGCAAGTGCCCTGTTTATAGCAGCAACGGTGCCTACGGCTGAAAGGATAACACAAATTACAAGCCCTATAGGGTTGATGGAATTACTCAACCCCTCGCACCCATTAATGGAAAGGCTAAGGACCGAAACTCCCGGAACCTATCATCACAGCCAGAACATCGCGAGCCTGGGGGAAAGCGCGGCAAGAGCCATCGGAGCGGATCCCCTTTTAACCAAAGTGGGAGGCTACTACCACGATATCGGAAAGATGGTCCGTCCGGACTTTTTCATTGAAAACCAACCCAGCAATTCCAATCCCCACGACGACCTGACTCCTTCGATGAGCAAAATTGTCCTCACTTCCCACATCAAACAGGGAATAAATCTCGGAAAGCGATATGGATTGCGGGAGGACGTACTTAGCTTTATCCCTAGTCACCACGGTACTTCTTTAATAAAATACTTTTACCTCAAGGCACTGAGAGAGGGTAGAGAGGAAGTCGATTTCCCCGAAAGTGATTTCCGTTACGAAGGGGAGTTACCGATGAGTAAAGAGACGACGATCATAGCCCTGGCTGACCCCGTCGAGGCAGCTTCTCATACACTCGAAGACGTCGGCCAGGAGCTCGAGGATATGGTGGAGGAACAGGTCGACTCTAAAATAAATGACGGCCAGCTCGATCATAGCCCGCTGACTCTTGATGATATCGCGGCAATAAAGGAAGCTTTCATCTCAACGCTTCGGGCCATGGATCAGCGCAGGGTCAAGAATTACCCGGAGGAAGAGCCTGAAGAACTAGGAGTAAGTGAGTTTGGAGACGAACAAACGCTTGGCCAACGAACCTGAGCAAAAACACGCCATATCGAATTCGGGGTCGAACGGACCCGGATTCAGAACCCTAATCGCTCGAACCACTTTTCCCCTTCGATACCCAGGTACTTGGAGGCTGGCTTTACGTTCTCGAGAGCTGCAGCCAGGAAAACCCTATCGCCAGTATTTATCGTTCGATTACCGCGAGGTATTATAAACTCGTCCTCTCGGTAGATCCCGGCGATAACACAGTCCTCGGGGAAGCTTTTGTCTTGAGTGATCTCGGCAATAGTTTTGTTGGCCCCCCTGGAATTTTCGGGAATCTCTAGAATAACTATAGAGGCTTTGCCTCCACCAAACGTCGCCACTCGCTGCAGTTTAGGCTGCTCGATCTCCATAGTGAACTGATCGAGGTAGAGATCGACCACGTTAATTACCTTCGTCACCCCGGCTGCCTTGTATGCCTCTTCGTACTTAGAGTTTCTCATCCTCGTAAAAATCCGGGAGACGCCGTAATTGTTTGCCAGCAAGGAAAAGGATAGGTTATCGGCGTCCCGCCGCATCAGCGCGACAGCCACGTCCGCCTCGTCAAGCCCGGCATCCTCCAGCACGTCCACATCCGTTGCGTCTCCGTTAACTGAAACCGCACCGTATTCACGATATACTTTGTTACAGGCTTCTTCGTCTTTGTCAACGACAACTACGTCGTGTTTGTTATCTACGAGTCTTTTTGCCAACCCCCTACCGAGCAAACCTGCACCGGCAATAACTATATACATAACTTACCTCCAGACAATCCTAGCAAATAACATTATAATTGGTAAAATCTCCAACCTTCCGGCTAACATACCAACGATGTAAGTAATTCTAATTACGGGATGTAACCCCGGCCAATTTTCGAGGGGGATGTAGCTCGGCCCCATGTTACCCATTGCAGAGAACATACCCGATACTGAAGCCAGCGGGCCCAGATTCGAGAAATAAGCAGTAATTAGACTTCCTACCAGTAAAAATCCCATCCAGGCAAACAAAAGAGCGGCTATTCTCCGTATTTCTTTTACGGGGATAACTTCTCCATCGACGATTAATATATTTACAGCTCGAGACGGAAGGGACAATGATCTGATTTGGCGGGTGACCATTTTACCCAGTATTCCCACACGAAGAACTTTGAATCCGCCGGCAGTTGAACCCACACAACCCCCTACGACCATGAGGAAAAGGAATATTAATTTGGCCCCTGTCGGGAAATACATGCTACCAATATCCTTTGTGGCGTAACCGGTCGAGGTCACCAGTGCAACCACCTGAAATAGCCCGTGTCGCAGTACGTCCCAGGCTTGAGAGACCCCAAAATTTACGAAGTGACTCAGGGCAACAATGGCGAGACTAACAAGAATTATCTTCCAGAACAACCTGATCTCCAGGCCTTCCCACAGGGCTTTGATCTCACCCCGTAATACGCGGTAATGGACGACGAAACTCATTCCACCTAGAGTCATTGCCCATATAAAAGTAAATTCGATCATGCGATAATTGGCGTAACCGGCCTGGCGAAAGTAATCAATGCTGGCGTCGTGAGTTGAAAACCCTCCAGTAGAAGGTGCAGTAAGGGCATGATTTATCGCGTCGAACCAGGTTAGACCCTCCAGGGCGAGAACGAACGCTATCACCACTGTGAAAAGACTATATATCGACCAAAGGATCTTGAGGGTATGGAATAAACCCGGTGCCGGTCTTTCGGAGAATATTTTATGGCTCTCCGCCCCGAAAAGCTTGTGTGAAACATCTCCCCGGAATACCAGAACCAGAAACAGGGTTAAAATTCCAAGCCCACCGATCCACTGGGTGAGTGATCTCCAGAAAAGGATATGGTGAGGCATTGAATCCAGACCCTGAAGGACGGTTATTCCCGTCGTGGTGAACCCGCTGGTGGACTCGAAAACTGCATTCAGAAAACCAACGTCGAGTCCGATAAACAAGGGCAAAGCACCGATAACCGAGACAGTTATCCAGCCAAGCGAAACAACGACCAGGGACTCCCTGCCGCTCAGCGGTCTAAAATCTATAGACCTGCTTAATAATCCCCCTATTAACATGGAAATCGCGGCCGGTAGGACGAACGGGTAGACTACGGATAACTTAAAAGATAACTGAGACGAGAAAGGTATTATCGTTAGCGGGGAGAGTATGATGAACCCAAATACCCAGAGTAACGCTCCCACGTACCGCAACCTGGTTAACCAAGGTTCAATCTTCATCCTGCTGACCTCTATTAGCTAAGAGATAAAAGTATTCGCTGAGTCCTGGTAAATAAAAATCTTAATCCTATCATAAAAAATCAATGGCAGTCTTACCAGGAATAGTGTCGTCAATATCACCTCACCATCCCTAGGGGAAACCGAGGCACAGTACTTCGATAGAAATCCAGCGGTCGCTCCAGAAACACAACGAAGCAAACCCCGAAGGCACCATCTCGACCGGTATAGGGTTAAACTGGGGGGAAATTATCCGGGATAACGACGATATTTTTGGTCATTCCGTAAATATGGCTGCTCGGCCCGCAAACTCCGCCAAAGGGGGGCAGATACTTGTTTCCTCTTCCGTGAGGGAAAAATCGAAAAGCCAAGATAATTTCGAGTTTGTCGACACGGACTACCGGAAATTGAAGGGCATAGGTAACGAAGAGGTTTCCGAGCTCCTGTTGAAAGTTACGTTGATAAGTACCTGCCAATGGTCCTGGATTGGGGGCTGGCAAAAAAAATTGGGCTGGAGCACTCGATCCAGGAAGCTCAGCTCGACCTGAAAGGCAACAGGATAGTAATTTCTCTGAAAGGGGAAGGAGTCCTTACGCTGACCGAAGACGAGGTCGATCTATCGGCGGCAAAAGACTTCGCGGCAAAGTTTAGAAAGATAAAATCTTCTTGAGTTAGGTCCGGAAACTATTGATTAAAGAAATTTCTGCTACTTCATCCCGTTTACATATTTTCTCCCTGATACCGGCCATCGTAACCTTCGGTCGCCTCTCTTTCCAGGCGAAAGAATACCAGCTGTCCCACTCTGGCGTTATCCGCCAGGACGATACCTCGGGGATTGAGTACCTGCAATAATCCCTGTCCCCTACCCTCGTACCCCGGATCCCACACGGCGGTCACGAGGTGACATCCATTCCTCATCAAAGAAGACCGGGGAAATACGAGACCCATTGCGTCCTCAGGTACTGAGACCTTTTCGTTGTAGGTAATTCTGTAGGAAGTCCCGCCTTCCAGCTCCTCCCCGCTGATATCCTCACCCGAGGCAATTCGTCGGGAAGAATTATCAAAATCTAACCTACCGGCCTCCGTAAACCGCTCGATTTCTTTCACCGTTAAATCTACGCCGGCCTCCTGACGCTGGACGCTCTGATCCACGAAGTTTTCAACAAAACCTTCTCCAGAAATTATCATTTATCTAGATCACCTTATATTACCTGGTTTAGAATTACCCAGAATTAACGTAGTTAATAGATTTTACCCAAATAATCACGCTTAACCAATCCATCTATCGAAAATAAATCTCGTCACGTCCTTAAACCAAGTTGGATGGGGGGTTAATCGGTGGTAAGATTACCCTCTATTCTGAAATTCAGTTCAATTAACCGAATCGGACTACTTTCCCTAAACTGCGGGCAGTCAATTTCATCGAACCAAGGGAGGGAGTTACCTGGTAATTGTTCAGGAAAATTCCATTGGAGACACAGCAATCCAGGATGACTGCAATCTTTGAACTTCTCACCTCAGGTGGTAAAATGACCCTGGTGATGCGACATCGTACCGCAAGAAAACAAAAAAACACCATTCCTCATAGCAATTTCTTACCTGGCCGCCTTCGTTTTCATCCGGTTAATGGTTATCGTGGCGGGTTCGGCCAATAGCGAAATTGCCCAGATAGTCAAAGGCGGCTCGACTCTGACCCACTTCCACATCGGAAGAAATATAATCCTGTTCGGCTATCACATCCACCATTTTTACTTTGGCATCCTCCTGATGGGGATTGCGGGTTGGCTGGCAATAGCCGGAAGAACGGATATCAGCAAGGAAAAACTTGCCCTGATCTACGGAGCCGGACTCGGTCTACTAATGGACGAAATTGGGCTGCTACTGACCTGGGGAGATTATGCTTCCACCCTCAGTTATTTGCTCGGTGTTTTTCTCCTCGGGATAATTTTCAGCCTCATTTACTTCCCCAGGTTCTGGATAAGCTTCCACGATAATATATCCTGGGCCAGGTATCCCCTCTCCTTACTAAACAATGCCTCGGAGAGAATAATCAACCTGGCCGAAAGGTTTATCGCTAGCGATTCAGAAGATAAATAGTTTTTCCCGTTACTCTCTGGACCTTGCTACCACGAGGTATACCATTAAAAAGGCAAAGAGGATAAAAACAAGCCCACCTACGAGAAGCCCTATGCCGATACCTTTAACCATTGGCACCTTTACACCAATCTCACCGTCGATATCCAGACCTCTTGAAGCGTCGTGATTCATTAAGGCAATGGAATACCGGCCTTCTTCGAGACCCCAGCGCAGTACCTGGGTACCACTGCCGACGGTCGATGCAGTCCAGAAGCCCTTATCGACGGGGGGCTCGGTAGGTGCTTCACCGGGAAATTCCCGATAAGATATCCTTGGTTTACCGAATGGATTATTCATGTGCAACTCCCTGATCTCGTCGTAGGCAACGTCGCTAAAATATCCCAGAAGGTCTCTTTCTTCTGCTATACCGATGAACGTCTTCTTAACCCTGTTATTTTTCGCAGTTAGTTTTACTTCGACAAGATTCGACCAGTCGAAGAACCAGGCTGGGCCAAATTCTATATGGGCCGGATACGTAGTCACTCCGTAAGAATTGCGTTCTATGTCCATCGTTCTTGTAGTATAATACCCTTCATCATCTCTCAGGAAAGTATTGGACCACAAAAGAGCTCCGCCACCGGCAATCAAACCTAATCCAATTAACAAAATCAATACGGAAACAACAATCAGAAATATTTTGCCTCCACTCACTTTGGCCTCCTTATAAACGCAAAATTATAACTATTCCCAGCCGTTAAAGTCGAACGCCGGGTACTTGTCCGTTATCAGCAGAAAAGCGTATGCCAGGACTCGGAGGTTCCAGTGATAAACTTTGACCACGAAGTCGAAAAGCCCCTTTGGATATCTCCCGGTAAACATTATGGCAAACCACGCGATGATAACCACCATGGTGCTAGCAATATTAAGAAAGAAAAGTACTATATAATGCGGTATTGCCAGAAACCACTTGACCAGAGGCATCCACGAAGTTAACTCTTCCGACACTTCCGGATAGTGTAAATCCAGGTTAACACCCTGTTCGTCGTCCGTCGAGGGATAAGTGTCAGTCATTAATGCCATATATGAAAAAACCCTTGCCACGAATTTCGCCATATTTAGATTCCAGTCGAACCACCAGCGAGGATACTTCCTCCGAAATATAATCATCAATGCCGTAGGAACGACCACGAATGCCGCTGCATTCTGCCAGTCCCACTGGCCTATCCAACCCCAGCCCCAGGGTGTACCTTCCCAGAAAACCGGGGCACCGGACAGGGTCCCAAGGACTATCAAAATAGGTATTGCAACTATAGGTCTAAAAAACGTGGTAAGTCGGTCAAGCTGCCTGTCGGGGTACTCAATGGTCAATTTTGTAGGTTTCTCACTTTTTGCTTGCTCCATTAGCTATTCCTCCTTGAAGTTATGATATTACAGTTATAATTATTTATAGTTCAGGTAAAGTTCAAATATCGACGAGTAGGTTCTAAATCGGGTCTCTAACAACCTTCTCACTTAATTCCGGCCCATCTTCCCCCACCCGCAATAACCAAACAAATTGCCGTTACCACTCCCTGCCAATATTAGGTCGAAGATCGAAACGGAAAGAATAGTACGACATTTAAGTGAGAAAATCAGCGAGATCGGAAAACTTGAATCCATATGGGCCTTCCAATATACTAGCGCAACGCTCAGAGCATAGTCGAAAAGACTTCCTGTTGTAACAATTGATTGAACTCAATTCTTTCACCGTTGTATTCAACCTAGACGAAACAGGTAAAAAATGACTCCATTTTTCTCAAGGACCTTTTACCCGCTTACCTGGCTGCCGGGATTTAGGGTACCTTCATTTTTTTAGTTAAATCAGTTGCCAGGTAAACGGGGAGAGGGATTTTTTCGAACGAGCAACTAATTACGTGAGCGGTGAAAGAATTAGGTTGAAGTTAAGTATCCTTTAACTTTGAGCCATTACAGGTAAGAAGATTTCATTGCGGAAGAATAAAATTTTGCATCACGTAATCTGTTAGGTATAATTCTTCCGCCACAGTTGAGTCCAGGGAGGTTTCTATATGGGTGGTCAAATGTTGCTAGCGGTAGTTGCCGGGTTCATCTTTATTTACCTCGGTTACGTGTTGATTTTTCCGGAGAGGTTTTAGCATGTTTTTCGGAATAATTCTTCCGCTGGCCCTGTTCTTCCTGATTCTGGCTGGACTGGTTTACGTCCTGGGGGAGTATCTGGGATGGTCATTCCGGAAAGAGATGATGGTAGAGGAAGGTTTTCCCGGGTTCTTCGACTACCTGGAACGATACTTCGAAAAACCAATACTGGAACCGATCGAGCGGTTAATTTATCGGGTCACCGGAATTGATCCCTCAATCACGATGAACTGGAAGACGTACCTATTGAGCGCTCTGTGGCTGAACCTGATTCTGTTCGTCTTCCTATATCTGATCTTCCTGTTCCAGGGTGGACTTCCGCTCAACCCCGCCGAGATAGGTAACCTCGACTGGGACCTCGCCTTTCATAATGCAGCGACGTTCGTATCCAATACCAACCAGCAACACTATGCCGGTGAGACCGCGCTTTCTTACTTCTCACAGCTCGGCGCGGTGCTTCTGGCAATGTTCGCGTCTGCCGCTACAGGAATTGGTTTACTGCTTGGTTTCGCCAGGGGGTTGACCAACGAGGAAGATCCCAGGCTGGGGAACTTCTACGTCGTATTCGTCAAATCATTGACCAGGTTTCTGTTGCCGATTAGTTTCGTGCTGGCGCTGTTTTTGATCAGCCAGGGAGTCCCGCAAACTCTTGCCGGGCCCGCTTCGGTTACCACGCTCGAGGGAGCGACCCAGACGATAGCCCGGGGACCGGTGGCAACCCACGAGGCGATAAAGATGTTTGGAACAAATGGAGGTGGGTTCTTCGCCGCCAACGCTGCCCATCCGTTCGAGAACCCGACGCCGTTGTCCAACGTGGTATTGAACCTCTTCTTGTTTTTAGGCACGATAACAAACTTTTACGCTTTCGGTATCTGGGTTAAGAAACGAAGACACGGGTTGGTGTTAGTCGGAGCAGTCTCGGTACTCGTACTGGTGTTTCTGGCAATGGCCGTTGGAGGCGAACTGGGAGGTAACCCCGCCTTCGAAGGTCTGGGTATAGATCAATCCTTGGGCAACATGGAAGGTAAGGAAGTCCGATTCGGAGCCACCCTGAGTGCCCTCTGGGGAGTATCAACTACCTCGACCACCAACGGTGGAGTTAACTCGATGCACGATAGCTTTACCGCGATGGGGGGGCTAGCCCTTTTCCTAGGTATGAGTCTAAATTCACTTTTTGCTGGCGTGGGGACTGGGGTTATGAACCTCCTTACCTACGTCTTCCTCGCTGCCTTCATGGGCGCCCTCATGATCGGGCGAGCTCCTGTTTACCTTGGAAAAAAACTGGAATCGGACGAGATAAAGTTCGCCGCGATGATCATCCTGCTGCTTCCTACGCTTGTCCTATTTCCAACCGGAATTGCAGTGGTAACTAACATGGGCAAAGAAGCGATAACAAACCCTGAATTCCACGGATTCAGCCAGGTAATGTACGAGTTCTTCTCCGCGGGGGCAAATAACGGTTCTGGTTTAGAAGGATTGATGGATGACACCGTTTTTTACAACATAGCCGGGGGGATGGTAATCCTTCTTGCCCGGTATATTCCGCTATTGTTACAGATGATGATAGCCGGCTCCCTGGCGAAGAAGAATATCCGACCGGAGACCGAAGGAACTCTTAAAGTTGAAAATGTACCATTTTTGGTACTGCTACTGGTAATCATGGTAATAATCGGCGGGCTGGTATTCATTCCCGCCCTGTCGCTCGGTCCGATCGCTGAACTTCTCTCCTTGTGGTGACCGGAAATGGATAGAGAACAGGTACTGGGGGCACTCATCGACGCCGGAAAGAAGCTGAATCCAGCATATCTGGTAAAGAACCCCGTAATATTCGTTACCGAGATCAGTACGATCATCGTAATAGTTCTCACTATTGTACCGGGATTTTTCGGTGGAACCCAGGGAAGATGGTACTACTCGGCAATCTCCGTCGTGTTATTGTTCACAGTAATATTTGCTACTTTTGCCGAGTCACTAGCGGAAACCCAGGGAGAAGCACACGCTGAGAGCCTCCGGGCGATGAAGGAAGAAGTAATCGGAAAGAGGCTCGAAGAAGATGCTCCACTCGAGGAGATAGACGAAGCGAACCTGGAGGAAGTCGAGTCCGATAAACTGGAGAAAGGTGACGTGGTCTTCGTCGAGGAAGGGGACATGATCCCCAGAGACGGCTCAATCATTGAGGGTTCTGCTTCAATTGACGAGTCGGCAATAACCGGCGAGTCGGAGCCGGTCATCCGTCAAAGCGGTGGCGACAAAAGCTCCGTTACCGGTGGTACGGAAGTATTAAGCGACCAGTTAAAGATCGAGATAACAGCTGCCGCCGGCGAATCATTTATGGACGAGATGATCGGACTTGTTGAAAGTGCCAGCCGGGAGAAGACGCCAAACGAGATTTCCCTCACCCTGCTTCTTGCTAGCTTTACCTTTATCTACATGCTCGTCGTGACCACCCTGACCTTTTTCGGCGACTTCGTCAGGTTGAACGTGGAAGTGGCGGACCAGATTGCTCTATTAATTGGTCTTATTCCAACTACGGTCGGCGCACTCCTCTCGGCAATAAGAATAGCCGGCATGACTCGCGTAACGAGAGATAACGTTATTGCCAAATCCGGCAAGGCGGTCGAATCGGCCGGTGACCTGGACGTGCTAATTCTCGACAAAACGGGTACCATCACCACGGGAGAGCGAGCAGCAGCGGATTTCATTCCCTTAGGTGGCGGTGACAGGCTAGAGGTTGCTGAAGCCGCTTTAAAATCTTCGTTTTACGACGAAACAACCGAAGGACGATCAGTTGTCGCTCTGGCGGAGCAGGAAGGCATAGAAGTCGACAAAGGAGAACTGCCCGAAGAGGGGTTTATCGAATTTAGCGCCGAGACCGGTATGAGCGGAATAGACCTCGACGACGGGACTGAGATCAGGAAGGGTTCCGTAGACGAAATACGGGATTACGCTAGTTCGATTCCGGACGAGCTGGACGACAAAGCAGCGGAAGTGGCAGACTCCGGGGGCACGCCTCTCGGTCTGGCCGTCAATGAAAAAGTGATTGGTATAATTGAGCTACAGGACGAACTGAAGACAGGCATAGGGGACAGAATAGCCAGGCTCCAGAAGATGGGGATAAAAACTATAATGTGTACAGGTGACAACGAACGGACCGCCCGCTACATTGCAGAAGAGGCCGGGTTGGACGAATACTACGCTGAATTTCAGCCGGAGGAAAAGATCGGGCTGGTGGAAGATGAGAAGGCCAAAGGTCACATGGTGGGTATGACCGGGGACGGGACGAATGACGCCCCGGCCCTTGCAAAGGCAGACGTAGGCCTTGCGATGAACGCCGGTACCGCCGCCGCAAAAGAGGCCGGCAACATGGTGGATATGGACTCTGATCCCACCAAGTTAATCGAAGTGGTCGGTATAGGCAAACAGCTCCTTATGACCAGGGGCTCGCTTACCACCTTTAGCATCGCCAACGACATCTCCCGTTACTTTGCCCTGGTGCCGGCGATTTTTTCCGCCAGCATCCCGGCGCTGGGCAAGATGAACCTGATGAATCTCCATTCCCTGCAAAGCGTGGTCATCTCCTCGCTAATTTACAACAGCCTGATAATACCTTTCCTTGTTCCTCTGGCAATGCGGGGTGTCGAGTACAAGCCGGTTAGCGCGTCTCGATTGTTGGTTCGCAATATGTTAATTTACGGAGGTAGCGGGCTCGTAGTACCGTTCCTCTCAATAAAGTTAATAGACTGGCTGCTAGTGACAGTGGGGGTGTTCTAACCGTGGACCACGAAAACGAAGAAGATAAGCAGGAAGAAGAACTAGAGGAACTTCCCGCTTCGGAGGCCCGCGAAAAGGTCGGAGAAGAAAAGCCGGGAAAAGGGAAATCGGAGGAAAAGGAAGTCAAAGAAGAAGAAGAAATAGAGGAAGACGAGGAAGTCTCCTACCCCGATACGGACGAGTTAAGTATCTCCAGGATGTTTGGCATCGGCCTGCGAACCCTCCTAATAACTTTTCTGCTTACCAGCGTTCTATACGTCCTTGCCACGACGGGTATAGGAAACCTTGCCTGGCAGGGACCCGCCCAGGGTAACCTGGTGGAGCATAACGACGAGGTCGTCGGCTCCAGGTTGATTGGTCAACCCTTCAGTTCCGATAAATACTTTCACCCCAGACCCTCTTCCAAGAACTACGACGGAATGGACTCGGGCAGTGCCAACCTGTCGCCGGGAAACGAAAAGCTAGCCCGGCGATCGACCGAACTTCTTGAAAGGCTAGAAGAAGAGGGAGTAAAACCGGAAGAAGTCCCTGTAAGTTTAGTCACCGAATCAGGGTCTTCTCTCGATCCCCATATAGTTCCGAAATCCGCTTACTTACAGGTACCGAGAGTCTCCGAGGCAACGGGGATTGACCCGGAAAGACTGAGAGAGTTAATTGATGATAATACTCAGAATAAATTCGTCGGTCTGTACGGTCTGGAAAGAGTGAACGTGTTATCGTTAAATATAGAAATAGAAAAAATACTGGAGTCCGGATAATATGAACGAAAACCAAGTAAAAAAACCAACAACTGAAGAATTGAACTACGCGGACGTCTTAATCACTATCGCCAATCCGGAAACAGCCCGGCAGTTAGTTACCATGGCACATCACGTTACTACCCATCAAACTACTTTCCATATCTTGAACGTGACCCGACAGGGATCTTTCCCCGAGGAGGAGCGATCCTGGCGAAAAGGATCAGAATTAGTCATGGATACCACCCACTATGCCCAGAAACTCGGGCGGGTGGCAAAGCCTCTTACCGTGACGTCCGGTTCGATTCCGGGGGCAATAATCGACTCCGCCGAAGAAATCGGAGCGGACTTTATATTGATGGGGTGGTTTGGTCGGATTACCCCTGTAGTAGTCAGGAGGAGTTCAGTAGTAAATAAGGTACTTCACAAGGCCTCCTGCGACGTCGGGGTACTGAAATCCCGGAAGGACCTTGGAGAAGTCGAAAAAATTTTGATGCCCGTGGGCCCAAACCAGCCACGGCCAAAACGGTTAGCCCTGCTGGACAGAATAATGAGTGAGGTGGAAGTTGAGGCCGAGCTCGTACATGTACTTACAGGAAAACCGAGCGAACGAAGCGAACAAGAGGCAACCCAGTATCTTCAGAAAGTACTCGAATTGATGACGGCAAACGTTGAAACGACGGTCCTTCTTTCGAATTCCGTTCTCAGTGGGCTGCTAACGGCTTCCCATGACGCCGATCTTGTTATCCTCGGTCCCGGTAGGGAGTGGGTATTTAACAGGTTCCTGTTCGGACGTACCGCCGACAACCTGACAAACAGGGTCGAATCCTCGGTGCTGATGTTTAAGGGGAGCGAGCACAAAATGGTCGCCTGGGGGAAAGGGTTGATAAAGGCATTGACGGATCTCGTTGCCTCCACTTAGCAAGGCGTGCCAGCGAAGTTTTTCCGGCTCCACTTCTAAAAAAATTAAAGTAGGAACCACCGAAAATGTTTTAAGCTCAGTTCTTTCACTGCCGTCGGAAGCAATGTGAAAGACAGGAGAAATCATTATATTTTTTAGTTCAAGCCTCCTGCCTATTACCTGGCTGCCGGGATTTCGTCTACTGGTAGGATTTTAAGGTTAAATCAGTTGCCAGGTAATAGGCAGGAGGCACAGGAGGACAAAACAATGATGTACGGGGATGGTGAAAGAACTGTGTTAAGGTTAAAGTGGGCAATTCCATCCCAGAGCCGGGCCCTGAAAAAATAATTCCAGGGCTTTCCCTTTGGTTTTTCGACTAATTTTAGTAATATTTGCAGGTGAATTGTTTTTTACAACCATCACTTAGTTTTTAGGTAACCAATAAATAATGTACGGATGAGCGGACGCTTTGATTATAATATTTGGCCAAGTAAAAGGAACTCAGATCTTTCACCAACGGCGGATTTAGCTATCTGGTTCGGATAACTGCTCTATACCCCTTAGCTGGCAACTGATTTAACCTTTAAAACTCAGCAGGAGACGAAATCCGGCAGCCAGGTAAGGGGTAGAGAGCTAGTAGTGAAAGATCTGAGAGTGATAAATCGGTTGATGTACAAACCTCAAACCAGGCAAAGTTTCAACCAAACCAATGAAGCTTAGCGAACATTTAAGAACGGCAAACTGGCATAACGTTCTCCACGAACTATTCGGTGCCCTCGGGCTATTGGGACTCCTATTACTCGTTCCATTCTTTGTTTCCATTGCATTTCGGGAATTTCTATACACTCAACTATTTGGCGGACTTGCCTTTGGCTCGATCGTAATTGGTTTTGGGGTCTGGCACCTGGACTTATTTAACAGCGAGGAAATGAACTTGATCGACGCATTGATCGTTACCGCGCTGGTATATCTCTTATTCAGCCTCATCGGAGCGGTGCCGTTCCTTCCAATAAAAACCTTCCTGGACGGTCTATTTGAAGCCATGTCGGGGTTTACCACCACCGGCCTTACCATGGTTAACGAAACCACGCTATCACCATCGCTTCACTTCTTCCGAGCTTATTCTCAGTGGCTGGGAGGAATGGGTATTATTGTCCTTACCCTGGCTATACTTCTAAGACCAGGAAAAAGCGCTTTTAAACTTTATTCGTCCGAGTTTGGAGAAGCAAACATAATGGGTAGCGTGATCTCGACGGCGAAAGCCGTAATCAAAGTCTACCTTTCCTTAACCGTGATAGGCTTCCTTTCCTTTTACTTTGCCGGAATGGGCCTGTACGACGCTTTAATCCACATCTTGACGACTATACCTACCGGCGGATTTTCGCTTTACTCCGAAAGCATCGGTTTTTATGATAGCGAAGCGATTTCGATGACTGTCACGTTATTCATGATAATGGGTGCGATCAGCTTCCCCCTCTATTACCTGGCCGTAAAAGGCGAAGTCCGGGAGTTCTTCGAAGACCACCAGGTCCGAGCTCTGATAATTCTGGTTCTTTTCGGATCTTTGATCTTCATCATCAGCTTCGGTCCCAGCCTGACAAACGTCGTCCCTGGCATATTTCAGACTGCCACGGCCATAACGACTACAGGATATAATACCGTCCCGACTGGAGCCCTTCCCGACGGTGACAAGTTCGTCACTATTGTTTTAATGGTCATTGGGGGAGGTACCGGCTCGACTGCCGGAGGTATCAAGTTATTTAGATTGCTGATACTTCTTGGGCTGATAAGACTGGTCTTCTTCCGGTCACTCCTGCCAAAAGAGGCCAAGCTACCCCTTAGGTTTGGAAATGTCACGGTGGGTAAGGAAGAAGCCGAATCTATAATTGCATTTTTCCTCTCGTATCTACTGATACTGGTCATCTCAACGCTGGCCGTGATATGGTTGGAAGGAGCCAGCCTGGTAAATTCCTTGTTTGAGGTCGCCTCCGCAGAAGGAACAGTGGGGATGTCAGTCGGCTTAACTTCACCGGACCTTAATCCCGTTTCAAAACTAATCTTGATAGTCAATATGTGGCTCGGCAGGCTGGAAATCACCCCTGTACTGGTAGCGCTCTACCCGGGAAGTTGGCGATAAAAGCTTTCAGAAATTCTTCTCACCGAACAGAAAAAAGCCGAGAAATTGGTTGCTGGTTATAGAGAATAAACTTCTGAATCAGTTCACTAAAAACAAGGTATCACATTTTTTCGGGTCGTTGGCCGGTTTGGAGCTCACCGAATAGTTCTTTTATCCTATTTTCTTTCTCCTCGTTCTCTGTTATTATTATCAGGATATCGTCTTCACTTAATTCCGTGCTTCCCCGGGGAATAATTGCTACGCCCTCGCGGAGTACCGATGTTATCAACGTACCTTCCGGTAGATCGATGTCTTTTATTTTTTCGCCAGCCAGCTCTCCTGGAGATATCTCGACCAACCTCGCTCCACCCTGAACCAATAGGGAAAAGTCCAGGACGTCATAGCCGTGGAGCAAGCTGGATATTTCTGTTGCCGCCGAGACTTTCGGGGAGATAACATGATCTACTCCTAACTCCCGAGCGGTCGTTCTCAGGCTGGTTTTATTGAGTTTGGCGACGACTCTGGGAACCTCAAATTTCTTACCGAGCACGGCGATTACCATATTTAAGGCATCGGAATTCGTGGTCGCTATGAGGGCATCGGCCTGTTTGGCTCCGGCGCTCTCCAGCAGCTCGGGCTCTGTACCGTCGCCGTGAAGTACCAGGGCGTCGTATTCGCTCGAAAGGGCCTCGCATTTTTCCTCGTCCTGATCCACGAGAACCAGTTCAAACCCCTCACGGGCCGTAAGATCCTCGGCGAGCTGAGTTCCTATATCACCAAGTCCGGCTATTATAACTCTCATGTTATTCCTCCTGTTACCGATAACTTTCTTGAATAAAAGACTAGAATGAAAATAATAAAAGGCACTGCAACCATGCCCTTAGGATAAATGCTAACTACCAAACACAAATAGGAAGTTCACGATGTTTTATTGATGATAGCTTACTGGAGGTCCTTCTGCAAAAACTACTGAACGAGGAGCAGAAAACCAATAATATCGGGCAAAAAGCCGGACACAGAAAAGAAAAAAGTCAGGAAAAATAAAAATTACCGCATTTTTTAAACAAAACCATAAGATATCTTTTCTGACGGATTTATTGATAATTGTCGGTTCGAATCTTAGTATCACCTGTCTGGAGATAATTCCGGTACCGACACAACTCTGGTGTTAAAGAATAGAGTGAATAGAATAATATGCGGCTTATTCAAGTAGTCATTCCCGAAGGTAAAAAAGACGAAATAATCGATCTGCTGACTGAAAAAGGCATAGATTACGTAATCAGCCCTGAGACCTCTCAGAGAAAGTATAGCGACGTACTGTTCTTCCCTATCCCAAAAGAAGGTGTGGAGGAAATTTTAGATGAGCTCCGGAAGTCGGGTCTGGAAGAGAACGGGTTTACAGTGGTTACCAAGGCAGAGGCAATAGTTGCCCGGGAGTTCGAAGAACTCAAGGAGCGCTATCAGGAATCGGAAGAGGTGGATGAGAGCAAAGTAGCCAGACAGGAGTTGAAGGCGAGCGCTGAAAGCCTTTCCCCCTCCTCCCCAACCTATTATCTCCTGTTATTGGCTGCATCACTAATTGCTTCAGCTGGAATCCTCCTGGATAACGCGGCAATAGTTGTAGGGTCAATGGTTATTGCCCCGCTCATAGGTCCTGCAATGGCAAGTTGTGTCGGTACGATAATTAACGACGAATCTCTATTTTATTTGGGGGTAAAGAAACAGATACTTGGAGTACTCCTCGCCGTTGCCAGCAGTATTGCTTTTAGCAGGGTGGCATTATCAATTATGCTGCCCGCCAACCTGGACCTTCTCTCGTTGTCCCAGGTCACCCACCAGATGAATCCCGGCTTCCTAAGCCTGATCGTTGCCCTTGGTTCCGGGTTAGCCGGTGCGTTTTCTTTAACCGCCGGGATAAACTCCGCCCTGGTCGGGGTTATGATTTCCGTTGCGCTCTTGCCTCCGGCCGCCGCCGCTGGAATAGGAATAGCTACCGTAAACCTGGAAATTGCCGTGAGCGCTTCAATTATTCTGCTAATTAACCTTGTCAGCATCAATCTCGCCGGAACTTTTACGCTCTGGTTTCAGGGCTATAAACCTGGCAGGTGGTACGAACAAAAAGGAGCGGAGAAGGCCACGAAAAGCCGGATCTTCGTTCTCCTAGCCTTACTGCTCGTGATCGCGGCTTTTCTGGGTACGATGACCTGGGAAGTGCGAAGGGAAAGCCAGCGTGTAACAAAGTTACGCGAGATCACTAAATCAGCCATGGCCGAGGCGGGGGTAGAACTTACGGAATTTAGCTCCGAAAAAACCGGTCTTTTCTTTCAAAAAATTGTCGGAATTTCTGCTGAGTACCGTGCTAGGACTTTCAAAGAAAGTCTAGTATCGACCATTGACGAAAAGCTGGAGAGCTATCTGGGTAGAAGTGTAGATTTAAGTCTTGGCTTCAGGAAGGTTTCTACGGGATAATTCGGCAGTATTTGTCACTCTTTCGGGGGTTGCAATTGATGGATATAAATACGGCAATAATGCTCGGGATTTTCGGACTACTTGGTGGGGTTACCTGGTTCATTCAGGGTCTGGAGGGTGTTTTTAACGGACTAAAATCTAGCCTTGGGACTCTGAACAACGTCTGGGCGCTACTTTTGCTTGCTCTAGGCGTGGCGGGCTTTCTCCGCGTACTTATCCCCCGGGAAGTGGTTTCAAACTACCTTGGTCCGGCCAGCGGAATGAAAGGATACATGATAGCCTGGGGCGTAGGAGCCGTGACCCCGGGAGCACCATTTACAATATACCCCATTGCCGCCACACTGCTCGAAGCGGGTTCTGGAATTGGTCAGATCATGACAATGATCCTGTCCGCGAGTATAGGGGTAGCACTTACCAGGGTACCTTACGAAGTAGCGTTTCTCGGTTGGAGGTTCTCGGTTCTTCGGTTTCTCTCCGCGTTCGTGGTCCCGCTGCTGGGTGGACTAATTGCGGGATACCTGAGTAAGTTCTTCCAGTTTGGTTGACGGTGTCATGCCAATCGTTATCCTTCGGCAGCTTCGACGAACCGAGAAAATATTAGATAAGAATTTTCGTCTCTCCCCACCATTGCTTCCGGATGCCACTGGAGTCCTAATTGAAACGTGGCTTCCTTATGCTCTATGGCTTCGGCCAATCCGTCACTGCTCCGGGCGGTCACCTCGAACCCCTTTCCAACATCCATAACGTTCTGATGGTGCAGGGAGTTGACCTTGATTTTCTCCTTCCCGATAACGTCAAATAGAACACTTCCCCGGTCTATTTTGACCCTATGGGTCGGATGCCATCTCGGAGCGTCCTGATAGTGGTTTAGTGCGTTATCCCTCTGTTGGCCCAGATCCTGATAGAGATTACCGCCAGCTGCCACGTTTAAAACTTGAATACCACGACAGATCGCCAGTACCGGAAATCCTTTCTTCAATGCCAGTTTGGCCAGGCCGATTTCCAGCCGGTCCCTGATAGGATCTATCTCGTTTAATTCGAATTCCGGTTCCTAATCGTTCGACGGAACTATGATCGATCCCCCACCACGTGCCGGTTCGACCCATTCCACTCATAACCTCATCTACTATCAGTAATACGCCATATTTATCGCAAATAGTTCGGATTCGCTCCCAGTATTCGTCCGGTGGATGTACTCCCGGCGCACTTGCCCCGGATACCGGTCCGGCAATCGCTCTTACACCCTCCGCAAACTCTTCATCGGAGTAAGCCCAACCCTTCTCTCGAACTTTCTCCAGTTCTCTCCTTAACTGCCCGACATTAGTTATCGAATTCGGGGTCGAATCCCGAAATACTCCCTCGGAGTTGAGATAATCCGGCAGCCAGGCAAGGGGGAAGAGCACCTGGTAAAAAGTTATTGTTCTCGAATTAAGTTTCACTTTCATACGACGGTGAAAGATCTTGAGTCCAGGTTTTTTCAATACCTACAGGGCCCTACGTTATCGCAGTAGCTTCGATAGTTTCTCCAAAAATAATATTAATATCAGCCGGAGTTTACTCCTCCAGCCGAGTCAACACCCCGGGGGCAGTTTGATTTCTGAATTAAATAAAATATAATACAAAATAGAGATTATTTTTTAATATATCGTTTATACATTGGCTGTTGAAGGTAAATATAAGTAAGTTACTTTTTCCTTCTAAAAAGGTGTTAAAACGACCACCCAAAAAGGAGGTGATACAACCTTTAATCGAGGGCTTCCAGCTAATTAGGTTCTTCAATGGTACTACTTCGAATTTTTCTATCATTTAAAAAAGAGGAGGCTTAAATGAAAAATAACTTAAACCTCAAGACTTTTGGTATAGGGATATTTTTATCGACCTTACTTATCGTAAGTGGATTTGTTGCTCTGGCAGCTGACGGCGGAGACGTCCTGACGGTAAGAGCTCGAAAAGGTAATGATATTACCAACATGGATCCGGCTTTTCACCTGGGTGACGAGGAATACAATATAAATCTGGCAATATTTAGCAGACTGATGAAGTATAAGCCAGGTTCACAAGAGTTAAAGCTGGACGCAGCTAAATCAGTCGATGTCAGCGAAGACGGAAAGACAGTAACCTTCGAACTCAAACAAGGTATCCAGTTTCACGAAGGTTACGGCGAGATGACGGCCGAGGACGTCAAATTTTCCTACGAACGAATTGTTGATCCTGAAAACGATTCTCCTTACAAAGGTGAATGGGAAACACTCGATCACGTTGAAGTAACGGGAAAATACACGGGCAAGCTAGTCTTTAGCGAACCACTTGCCTCTCTCTTCACAACCACCATCCCTTACACGTCGGGAGCAATCATAAGCAAAAAGGCCTACCAGGAACTGGGAGACGAATTTTCCACCCATCCGATCGGCTCTGGCCCCTACCGCTGGAAGGAATGGCAGCCCGAACAGAAAATAGTTCTGGAGCGGTTTGAGGACTATTACGGCGAGAAGCCGGAATTCAAAACAATAGAAATTTTAACGATCGAGAACACCCAGTCGGCTGAGATGGCTTTTGACCGGGGTGAAATTGACGACACTTCCATCTCATTGAGCTCTGTGGATAGATATCGAGATAAGGATAACGCTGTAGTTCACAAACTTACTAACTTGCGCTACCACTGGGTCGGCTTCAACACCCAGGCAGAACCATTTAACGATATCAGAGTCAGAAAGGCAATCAGGTACGCGATCGATTCCGGTGAAATCGTAGAGGGAGCATACAACGACGTACCGGAAGTAAACAACTGCATGCTGCCCGAGCAGATAGTGGGCTCCTGGGACGGGTGCCCCGACTACCAGCAGGACGTAGAAAAAGCAAAAGAACTGCTTGAGGATGCAGGATATGCCGACGGTTTTGAGACCACAATAATTGTTGGCGGTCCCGATTACCACTCTTTCAGTGCTCAGATTATCCAGCAACAACTTATGCAGGTAGGTATCGACATCAGAATCAAAGAGGTCGAGAACCAATACGAGACTTTAAATAAACTACCTGCCGCAATGCATTACTATAGCTTCTCGTTGAATTTGAATCCGGGTTACTGGTTCGAATGGTTCACCTGTGACCAGGTCGGCAAATGGAACGTCGTAGCCTGGTGCAATGAGGAATACGACGAACTGCTCGTCGAAGCTAACACCACGCTTGACCAGGAACTAAGAACCAAGAACTTCGTTAAGATGCAGAAATTAATGCACGAAGAAGTTCCTCTTGTATTCGTCACCAACGGAGCAAACGTCCACGTTACAAAACCGACCATCGAGCCTTCTTACTTAGCTCAGTACGCACAGTACGAGTACTACGAGAAAAAAGAATAGCTAGAGGATTTATTCCTAGGCGATTTGTTTCTTCGTCTCTGCTGATTTTGAACCAAAATAACAATCCGGTGGGGAGGAAGGGAATATCAAGAAGATATGAACTGAGAAAGATACTCCCTTCCTCTTCGCTTATAAATTAAGCTCCAAAAAATAACAAAGGGGGTTACCGATGGCCCAGTATACATTTAGAAGGTTTATTACCGCTCTGGCTACCGTATTTGGGGCGATGGTTCTCCTGTTCATTATGATCCAGTTCATGCCAGGAAACCCGGCCACGATTCTGCTCGGACCAAGGGCATCACCGGAAATCATAGCTAACTTCGAGGAAAAGATGGGGCTAAACCAGCCAATATACGTACAATTCGGAAAATTTATGTTCAACGTTTTTCAGGGAGATCTGGGCAAAGATATACTGACCCACAGACCGGTCCGAGAGCTGGTACTTAACGCCTTGCCTTATACAATCGTACTTGCCTTCACCGGTATGGGCGTCGCCGCCATTATTGGAATACCTCTAGGAGCTTTTGCCGCCGCCTACAGGGACTCTTTGCTGGATAAAATTACGGGGGTAATTTCGGTATCTTTCATCACCATGCCTTCGTTCGTCAAAGCAATAGTCCTGCTTTTAGTCTTCGCGGTAATCCTAAAATGGTTTCCCGCAACGGGTGGAGGAGAACCCGGGAACATTCTCGATCAACTCTATCACCTAATTCTACCAATGGCAGCAATTGCAATCGGCTGGATAGGCTATATAGCACGACTGACTCGAGCGGTTGTGCTCGATGAACTGACGGAAGATTACGTCAGAACTGCTCGGGCAAAAGGAGTCTCTGAGCGAATGACTCTTTACAAACACGCACTCAGGAGTGCAATGGTTCCGGTCGTCTCGTTCATTGGAGTCGGATTCGGGACGCTCCTAGGCGGAACCGTATTGACGGAAGTTGTATTTAACCGTCCGGGAATCGGTACGTTGATCTACAACGCGGTCAAAGCGAGGAACTTTCCCGTGGCCGAAGGTGGGTTGATCATAGCGGTCTTCCTTTACGCGTTTGTAAATATGATGGCCGACCTGTCTCACGGTTTCATAGATCCCAGGATGAGAACTGAGTGAACCAGCGAGGTTAACCATGAATATATTCAAAAAACTATTCAAAAGCTACAAGTCAGGTATGCTGCGGAGGATTCTCTCATCTTTTTCGGGCACATTGGGGCTCGTGCTGATTGCTTTGATTATTATAATCGCCATATTTGCACCACAGCTTGCCCCCCATAACCCGACAAAGATCGACGTAACGAACAGACTGGCTGGCCCAACAGCAAAACATCCGTTTGGGACGGACCACCTGGGGCGAGATCTTTTGAGCAGACTTATTTTTGGTTCCAGGATTGCTTTGCTTGTTTCCCTTCCGGCAATAGGACTAGGAGTTATAGTTGGAATCATGCTGGGGACGATTGCAGGTTACAGCGGGGGCACGCTGGATAACGTTTTGCTTTTCATATTTGATACAGTACGGGCCTTTCCACCGCTGCTGCTGGCAATTACGATAATCACACTAACCGGGGGAGCGAACTTGCTGGTACTAATAATCGTGCTGGGAATTACGAGATTCCCCGGGTATGGGCGTCTAGTTCGAGCCCAGAGCGCCCAGGTCAGCAAGAGAGAATTCGTCATGGCTTCCGAAGCAGCCGGTAGCACAACGGCACGAACATTATTTAAGCACATATTTCCCAATTCAATAGGTCCCGTATTCATAAACGCCGCCATGGATATACCGGTTATAATAACGTTTGCGGCAGCACTGAGCTTTCTGGGTCTGGGTGTTCCACCACCCATACCGGGCTGGGGCAGGATTCTCCGTTCGGGTTACTCCTATATAAGAACTTCTCCCTGGATGGTCACCTTTAGTGCTATTTTCCTGGTAATGGCCACCCTGGGTTTCACGTTCCTCGGGGAAGCACTCAGAGACGCGCTGGATCCGAAACTAAAAAAGAGCCCGCAGCTCCAGTAGTATTGCTGACAAAGTACGAGACAGTTAATCAAAGTTAAAGTTCCAATTACAGGTCAACGGGTGAAAATAGATGATCGATCACAGTGATAGCAGACATTACCTAGAACTTCTATCGGAATCGGAACTGGACGAACTGCACGAATCAACGCTAAAAGTCCTGAGGCGTACCGGAGTACTGGTAGAAAACAACGAACTCCAGGAGATGCTAATCGACAGGGGAGCCAAGATCGAGGAGGATTCCAGCATAGTAAAGTTCCCTCCCGGACTGGTTAAAAGTTCAATCGAAACTGCTCCTGCGGGTTTCAGTCTGTACGAAAGAGGGAACGAGGGAAAAGAGATAAGGGTAACAGGGGATACGGTCCATACCCATACTACGGGAGGACCGTCATATATCAGAGATCTGGATAGTGGAAAGCGCAGAGAGGCGAAAATTGCCGACGTTAAGAACGGAGCAAGGGTAATCAGTCGCCTTGATAATATCCACGCCTATTCCCCAATGGTATCACCCACTGACGTAACTCCTGGATCAGAACAGGTAGAAATGGTAAACGCGGCGGTTCGTAATACGGAAAAGATAGTCGAAAACCCTGTTGATTCAGGAAGGGAAGTAGATTTTCTTTACAGGATCTTCCGGTCGCTGGCGGGAGGAGAAGAAGAGTTAAAAGACAAGCCAGGTTTCGTAATTTCTATCTCGCCGATCAGCCCCCTCTCCTTCGACAGGTTGAGCTCCGAGGCGTTAATTGAAGGAGCGAGAAAGGGCTTGCCGCTAAAGATATTGCCGGCGCCAACCACTGGTGGAACTTCTCCCGTTACTTTTGCAGGTGCCCTCGTCCAGCAGAACGCGGAACTGATCGCGGGATTGATCATTGCCCAGGCTATATCGCCCGGTTTACCAACCGTCCTTGGTCCGAGATTATCCATCATGGACATGAGAACGTCCTATGTCTCCTGGGGCACAAACGAACTTGGTATGGCCTCCGCGTGCGCCGTTCAACTCCTGAACAGGTACGATATTCCTTCCGACGTTTACGGCTTGTCTTCCGACTCGAAAATAATGGACCAACAACAGGGTTACGAAAAATCGATGAACGGCATCGTACCCGCCCTGGCGGGCGCTGATTTCCTTTCCGGCGCGGGAGGACTGGAGTCGCTAAAAAGCTGCAGTCTTGCCCAACTGGTAATTGATAACGAGGTTTTCGGAATGATTATGGATACCCTGGACGGTTTCGAGATAAGCGAGGAGACCATTGCCCGGGATTTGATAGATTCCGTCGGGCCCCGAGGCGATTTCCTGCGGGAAAAACACACCGCTCGTCACGCAAGGAAGGGAGAACAGTACCAGTCGCAACTCAGCAACAGGGATACCTGGGAAAACTGGATAACAAAGGGCAGGAAGGAGATCAGTACAGTTGCCAGGGATAAGGCAAAATCGATTTTGGAAAACTCGAAACCGGTTGATATGGATCCGGAAACGAAGAAGGAGCTCGATAGGATTGTCGAAGATGCTCGCGAGTATTATCAAAAATCTGATTCTTGAGGTGGAGAAGGAAAAATGAAAAACGATGGTTTAACCAGGATCGAAATATCGGGAACGCCCTACGATCGTGGCAGTGAATACGGAAAAAAGGTCAAATCGGAGATAGAGGGATTTGTGGCCTACCTGAAAGAGGAATTTAAGGATTCGGATCAATCTGTTGACGAGATACTGGACCATGCCCATAAATACGTCCCGTTCATCGAGAGTTACTCCGGGGCAATTTACGACGAGCTGAGGGGGATTGCCGAAGGATCCGACAGATCTATCGAGGAAATAGTTCTAATAGCGCTGCACGAGGAGCGAAGATCCTTTTCAGTCCTGGCTCAGAACTGCACGACCTTCGCAGTTACGGGTGGAGCCACCGCGGACGGATCAAACTTGATGGGGCAAACCTGGGACATAACGCCGGAATTATGTGAGAATGCCGACCCGTTTCTGCTTGAGATCGAAAGGGACGAAGGTCCAAACTTCCTTTCTTATACCTATCCGGGAATGATGGCTGGAGCGGGCGTGAATTCCGAAGGGATAGGCATTAGCTGGAATTCCGTTCCCAGGCTCGGGTTTGACTACGGCGTCCCTACTTACGTTATCATCGAAAACGTCCTCCGACAGGAAAAAATCGGTGATGCATTATCCGTAGTACTACAGGCCAAAAGGGCGGGGTGCTTCAATTTCGTGATCGGTGGACCCGAAGAAATCTATAGTATAGAAGCGACGCCTAGCGATGTAGATGTAATTTATTCTCCAAAATACATAGGTCACGCGAACCATTACGTCGCAGAAAAATTTAGAGAAAAACAGGATCTCGGTCACGCCGGGGGGCGTAGTTCGGCCTCTTCGACGATAAGGCATAACAGGATAAACAGGCTACTGGAGGAAAGGGAAGGCTCGATAGATATAGATACCTTAAAGGACTTCACCCGGGATCACGTGAACTTTCCCCAGTCAATCTGCCGTCACCCCGAGCCTCTGGACGAAGACGAACAGGGATTTATCTCCTGTGCAACCTGGATAATTGACAATACAAAGAAAGAATGGTGGATCGCAAACGGACCTGCCTGCGAAAACGAATTCATAAAATACTCCATCAAATAGGAATACCCCACCGACAGACAGGATAACGTCCCATAATTAGAATTAGAAATAATCAAGGTGATTTTATGCAAGTGGTTAGGTTTGACGAAGCCGAAAAATATCAGCCGGAGGAAGACTGGAACAGAACTTCGCTCGCCGGAAGCGAGAAGTTCTCTTTCGAGTGGTTTGACAAACCTCCCGGGCACTCCTCTCCAATGCACCAGCACGAAAACGAACAGGTTACCGTGGTCCTGGAGGGTGAATTTACCGTATATACGGAGGAAGAGAAATTCAGGCTCACAAAGTTCGATTCAGTACATTTTCCCGCAAACGAACCACACAGAATAGAAAATTCCGGGAAAGAGAGATCAGTCGGTCTGGACGTATTCGCACCCGCCCGGTCTTTCGACTTCTGGCTGAATCGAATAGGGGATTAAGAAATAAACGGTGTCGGCGGACTAAGTGCTGTATTTGGATCTCTTCTAGGCGGATACGTAGCAAAATCAGGTAGCTATCTGTTGTCTTTTCTGCTGGCGAGCCTGTTCGTTTCCCTAGGGCTGGTGATAATTCGTAAGAGGATAAAAGAAGCGGGTACCGACTTTAACTAAACCGGTTTTTCTATTAAGCTCAGTTCAACAACCAGCGACAAATTTATCCCACTGGCCCGAATAACTGCTCTCTGTCACTTACCTGGCAACTGGTTTAACCTTTTAAAACTTAGCAGTAGACAAAACCCGGCAGCCAGGTAAGTGAAAGAGAGCTTTTTGTAGTAAAAAGCGCAGTCAGCCTTCATAAATTAAGTTTTGCTTTCGTACATTGGTGAAGATCTGAGTTTAATTTATCCAAGTAAGTACTTTAGACTCGGATACCTTTCCTCCAAAATTGGAGCGAGAAAAGAATCTACGCCTCCCACTTTTCCGGCTTCACCTGCCACCAGAAAGAGAAAAACGACGATATACATTACCTGCTGGTTTAATATGACGGAACCCGGTGGAATTACGGCTAAATAAAGCATCAACATTATCAGAATTCCTCCGTAGGAAGCAAGCCGTACGGCGACTCCCAGAACCAGAGCAATTCCGACAAGCACGGAAGACCAGATGAGTAATTGAATTACAAACTGGTTGCCCCAGAAAGCAAGAAAGATATCTCCTATAGGTCCCCTGGGGTAAGTGGTGGGAAGTACTACTCCGATGGAATTCCACGCGCCCCAGCCCCCACCGACAAAGAGTCGTAAACCAAGGCCAATCAAGCTTCCTCCCATTAACACCCTGGCAAGAAACAGAACCACCTTAAGCCCACCGGATCGGTTTGCCGTTTCAGCCTCATTTGTTTTCATTATTGAAAGAACCTCCTAAATGGAGTGTAAACTAAGGTTTTATAACTATCAAATTCACAATCTAATAACAATTGTAATAAACGACCGGCAAATTACCACCTTAATTAAGTGGTTTTCGCCGACAACCTAACCCTAAGGGTAGCGAAACAAAATACTTTGGTTTGATTAACCCAGTTTAGATTCTTTGCGATTGTGTAGAAACAACTGTGTAAAACCAAATTGTAGCTTTGGAAACCGTTCGATAAAACCAGGGATCAATTTCCCCAGCGGGGAAATTGCCCTTTCCGATCTCGGCTCGCTCTCCACCCTTTCTT
>JAGXKX010000141.1 GCA_018335015.1 Candidatus Bipolaricaulota bacterium | reverse complement strand
GGAACTATCTTCTTAAAACCATCAGACATTAATCACTTTTGAATACCTTCTGCAGCTTATACTTAAAAATGTTTTCAACCTCAAAAAAGTTTGGCTATCGAGTACAGCTATCGAGCTATAAACAAAAGGAGGTCCCCTTCAAGTTGCAGGAGATATTTGAGAAAGTTGACGTTACTCCCTCTATGGCCCTGAACAAAACCAACGAAAGTATTTTAGTGGTGAATAGAAAAGGAAAGATAGTATTTGCGAACGATGTAGCAAAAAAAGAAATAAGCAAAAACGGAAATAAATTGATCGGTACCTACATTCATTCCAACCTTTACCAGGAGCCCGACTCCGGAGGAGAATCGTGGAGAGAATGTCCCCTTCGCCGGTCCATCACTCACGCCGAGGGTATAAGAATAACTGAGGGCGCATTCTGGCAGGAGAACGGAATCAGGATCCCGGTAGAACTGTCGGCCAAACCTTTCGAGAATGAAGAGGGAGAAGCTCTGGGCGCTCTTGTTTCTCTTAAAGACGTATCAGACAAGAAGGAAACCTGTCGCAAGCTCCGGCATTTCCGAAATCGCGATCAACTCACGGGACTGCTCAATCACCTCAAATTTCGGGAAAAGCTGGAAAGCTATCTTGATAATTCTTCCGGAGCCGTTTTAATACTGGATATCGATAGGTTTAAAGAGGTAAACAATAGTTTCGGACTAAATGTTGCCGACAAATTGCTGGTAAGCCTATCCGAACTCTTGAAAGACCTGCTTTCTGGCTCCGACGTCCTTGCCCGGTTTGCAGGGGACGAGTTCATCGTGCTATCTCCTGATAGGACGGGAGACGAAGCCGAAGATCTGGTAACGGAAATAATGCAGGCTGTTCGGAATCACGGGTTCAGTGCGGACGGAACGGACCTCCAGGCGACGGTAAGTATTGGATACACACTTTTCCCCGAGCAGGGGGATACAGTCAACGAACTCCTCGCAGAGGCCGATATCGCCCTGACTCAGGCCAAGAAATTAGGCAGAAACCAGTTCAAAGTTTACGATTCGGATCAGGACAGCCAGGATGAGGTCAAATCGAGGGTCGGCTGGGTTAACCAGATCAATAACGCAATAAAAGAAAACAATTTCGTCCTTTACGCCCAGCCTATCCTGGAACTGGGTTCCGACAATATATCCCATTACGAGATTCTAATAAGGATGCTGGAGGGAGAAGGAAAGCTGATATCGCCGGGGAGGTTTCTCCCGGTAGCGGAGAAGTTCGGGTTGAGCAGAGATATCGACAAGTGGGTAGTGAACGAGACCCTGAGAAGCCTGCCCAAGTCGACGAACGGAAAATTTAACAACCAGTTTGCCATCAACTTGTCGGGACAATCACTGACCGACAACGAACTACTGAATTGGTTAAAGTGCAATCAGTCTCTCGATTCGGACAGTTTCGAAAGAATCCTGTTTGAAGTCACGGAAACTGCCGCCCTCAGCAATATTCAATCCGCTAACAACTTTATCACGGCCCTCAAATCAAGGGGGAGCAAATTCGCTCTGGACGACTTCGGCATGGGATTCTCTTCGTTCAATTACCTTAAACAGCTATCAGTGGATTACCTCAAAATCGACGGCAGCTTTATTCAGAACCTGCCCAGAAATTCCATGAACCAGGACCTAGTCCAATCCATAGTGGAAGTTGCCCACAGGCTTAAGAAAGAAACGATTGCCGAATTCGTCGAGGACGAAGAAACTCTCGAGATGGTGAGAAATTACGGGACAGATCACGCCCAGGGATATCATATCGGAAGACCCCAGCCCCTTCAGAGCTTGCTCTGATAAATTGTATAAGGTCTACCGGCCGGGCTCCTGGATATTTTAGGCCAATTTCTTGATTCGATAGCAGGATTTCCGCTCCTTGTATTTCCGTTCCGCTATCAATATCCTGAAGTAGATGACTCTCCGTCGCTTGAGGATGGTAATATGGAACTGACAACTGTACTCGCTTTTCTCGTCTACGGTTGCTGTTTTCTGTTTTATCACTGGATATACCTCTCTCTGACCGAGAGGAGGCCGAACCTAACCAAGAAAGGCCGGATTAACGACTGTTACGCGTCCTGGTTGAAAAAGACTGCGGATAGAGATCAGCATCTGCTGCTGGTTCACCAGTTAAGAAACATGATCATGAGCATTACCTTCCTCGCCTCCGCCAGTATCCTGTTGGTAGGATTTCTTCTAACTTACGGGCTGACAGGGCTATCAGTGACTGATGACCTGGCTATTTCGGGCTCCCTAAATTACCCGGTATGGCTCGTCTTCTTCACCCTCGCGTTCTCGTTTCTCAACCTTCTCCTCGCCCTGAGGCATATAAACAACCTAACAGTGCTGGTCCGAAGTGACCCGGACAAACTGGAAAAAATCGAAGGTGGTTCAGCCCCGGCTTACCTGGAAAAACTTTTCAGGAAGGGTACTCAACGCTATATGTTGGGAAGGCGGGGATTTCTTTACGGGATCGTAATATTCTTCTGGTACGTCGACGTCTGGGTGTTTATCGGGTTGACGGTTCTGCTTACCGCCACCCTGGCCTACCAGCACGATTTTTAGTCAACCAACTGTTTAGTAGATATGGTTAATTGGGTGAATTCTTTACTCATATTTAATTTGGAACGCTGAAAGCTTCCGCTACATAAATGGCCAAATTGAATGAGGTGTGGGATTGTTTTTGATCCCCTTTTGATATGGGACTCTAAAGAGTTCCGCTACAAAAAGCATCTACTTATAAACCATCCAGCCGGGTGCGAGAGGATCGCTATATCTGGCACAGGATACAGGGTACAATTCTGGAATATAAAAGGCAGCCTCTGTAGGTAGCGGAGGTCTTTAGAACTCCAGCGCTGGATCAACACAACTATGGAAGCCTGAAGGCTCCCGCTACAAAAAAGGTGGCTCGTTTTGTTAACCGATCGGCCGGGCACGGGGATCCGGCCTGCTATCTTTATCTGCGGGTTTAAAGTTGCTTGTTCCGTTTCGCCGGGG
>JAGXKX010000140.1 GCA_018335015.1 Candidatus Bipolaricaulota bacterium | reverse complement strand
AAAGATCTGAGTTCTTTTTTCACCTCTGCTACACCTGGGTATCTACCTGCGCTGAATGCCCTAAAGCCCTCTATCGAGCCCCATCTTTCGCGCCAGGTCAAAAGCCTTCTCCAGTTCTTCACCGGTTACCGACCTGCCGAGCTCCCCGTATTCCGAAGCCTTCCAGCACGGCCTGTACTGATCCATGACGTTTACGTAAGAATTACGGGATAGTTCTTCTCCAACGAAACGGAGTACCTTTTCCGTACCGGCTATCCCCTCGGGTAAAACGAGGTGCCTGATAAGCAATCCCCGCCGAGCTACTCCCGAATCGTCAATCTTCAGATCCCCGACCTGGCGATACATTTCTTTTACAATCCTTTTATTGACCTTCCAGTAATCGGGGACACCGGAATACTTCAGACCACATTCGTCATTTGCGTACTTCATATCCGGCATGTAAACATCAACCATACCGTCCAGAAGCCTTAGCGTCTCGAGGCTATCGTAACCCCCTGAATTATATACAATGGGTACCTCAAGCCCTCCGTCTATTGCTTTAACCAGCGATTCAACCAACTGGGGCAGAAAATGGGTTGGAGAGACCCAGTTTATGTTGTGACAGCCCTTTGACTGCAACTCCAGCATTCCCTCTGCTACTTCGCCAGGAGTCATCGCCCTTCCTCTTCCCAGCTGAGACAATTCGTAATTCTGGCAGTAGACGCAATCCAGGTTACAATTCGACAGGAAGACGGTTCCAGAACCATACTGGCCCACCAGCGGTCTTTCCTCGCCGTGGTGCGGAGCAAAGGAGCTAACAAGAAGTTCTTCACCGGAATTACATCTCCCCCTTTCCCCGTTTAACCTGTCTACACCACATTCCAGGGGGCAGAGACTACAATCTTTTAGCTTCTCTCTTAACTCCTCGACCCGATCTTCGAGTTCGGGCCGAGATAGCGACAAATATGAGGTCTGCATACTGACACACCCTGGCTCATTTCTGTCGGTTACCGGCACCTTCTAACGACTGCACCTTAGACTCAGTTCCAACCACTATTCGGAAACGTTATGTAGGTCATAAAAAATAACTATATTTTAGTTCAAAACTCCTGTCCCTATCCGGCTGCCGGAATTACCTCTACCTGTAAGAGTTTAAGGTTAAATCAGCTATCAGGTAAGGGGGGTGTCAGATTAGGACAAGTCAATTATGTCCGAAGCCGGCGGAACTAAGTTAAATATTCAACCCAACATCAGTCAGGGACTAAAATTCGATTTTTCGATCCCCCGGTGAGAATTCACGAAAAAACAGCCCTTGAAAATGAAACCCCGTCAAATATGATTGAATTAGCAGAGTGATGGTTACTCTGCTAATTTTTTAAATATTTCATCAAAGGGAGATGAAAACCATGAGAAGAAGAGCAATAAGGTCCTTTAATCGACCCAATACAACGTTTTTAGTCAATAAGTTGATCAAGGATATATCCAAAAACCAGGGGAAAAACAGGCGAACTGGCAAAGGATCCCAACTCGGTAAAACGGATATTTACGAACAAGACGGAACCCTGCACTACGAAATTGAACTACCGGGATTTGACAAGGAAGAGATCACAGTTAAAACCAGAGAAAATAAACTACTGGTCATAGGGGAGCCCGAACAGAGAAGCGAGGACGAAGATCGCAATTACCTGGCCCGTGGAAGGAGACAGGGTACAGTCAAGGGAAGCTACCCGCTACCAAAAGGAATTGACAGTGCTGAAGCCCTGACGGCAAGATACGAAAATGGAGTTCTGGACATTGCAGTACCATTACCAAAAGCAGAAGAACAAACCATCGAAGTAGAAATTAACTAAATCTAAATTGCGGAGACGGCTTATAACCGGCACTTATCCTTCGCGGCCAATTTTGCGATAGCTCCTTACCACAATTCAAGTGAAGGGTAGGTGCCGGGCGACTTAGATGTAAGTAAAGTAAGAAATATCGTTATAGACCAGAAGCCCTTTCGGGTGTTGACAAAAACCTAAACCACCTTATAATAGAATTAGCAGAGTAAGGGTAACTCTGCTAAATAAAATACAAACGTGGAGGTGGAGCTTATGGTTCTTCCTTCTGATAGAAATAGGAACAGAAAAAGAGACCGAGTACCATCTCCTTTCGGGAAAGGTGGATTACTCGACGATTTATTCCAAGACCTTGAGGATAGTTTTTTCCGAACCAATAGTCTGGGTCGGTTTGGCAATACGGACATTTACGAAAAGGACGGGAAATTACATTACAGGATCGAACTTCCAGGATTGACTAAAGACCAGATCAGCATCCGGGCCAAAGACAACCAGCTTATAGTTTCAGGAGAAGTTGAACGAGACGAGAACAAAGAAGACGTAAACTACATAAGCAGAGGGCGCCGATACGGCAGGTTCAAGCAGTCATTCGGATTGCCGGAAGAAGTAGAAGATCCAGACCGGCTTAAAGCCAAGTTCCAGAACGGAGTACTGCACATTCAGGCAGAATTGAGCGAGTCCTTAACCGAAGAAAAAGCTGTTGACATAGAAATAGAATAGCAAAAACGAACCGGGTCGGCCTCCGACCCGGTTCGCCTATCGTTGTCCCTTTACTCGTCTTACAGTATCTCAGATTTCACCGTAGTCGTACATCATTATCCAATCCTTATCTTCCCTCTGCACCTTACCTGGCTGCCGGGATTTTGTCTACTGGTAAAATTTTAAGGTTAAATCAGTTGCCAGGTAAGGTGCAGAGGGCAATTTAGGGCTAGACAATCAAGTATGGCGCTGGTGAAAGATCTGAGAATGTCCTATTCCCTCCTAAAATGACTCATCTTGATCAAGTAATTGTCCATTAAATGGAACATTCGAAAAGTTCCGTCCCCTTGATCAAATGGTCTATAATTTAAACCTCATTTTGGTATAATCAAGTGACAAATTTACTTTCAATAATTCCGGAGGGGAAAATTTGAATAACCAATCCAGTTTTACACTGATCAAGAACGGCAAGCTATACGATCCCCGGGAAAGGGGGGAAAGAGACTTACTAATC
>JAGXKX010000009.1:31966-37373 GCA_018335015.1 Candidatus Bipolaricaulota bacterium | reverse complement strand
GGGGTAATTGACTTTATCGGTTGTTAGAACGAACCACCCATAGTCAGCGCCATTAGAGCCTTTTGGAGGTGCAGTCTGTTCTCGGCCTGGTCGTAAACGAAAGATAGTTCCGGGTCGTCCATGATCTCGTCCTCGACCTCGTTACCTCTATCGACCGGCATGCAGTGAAGGAGATAACCGGGGTCGGCCATTTTCTGTCTCTCTCTGGTATATTTCCAGTCCTTATGTTCCCCGGCCATCTCGATTTCCTTGTCCTTACCGATCTCGTAACGATCGGGACTCATCCAGTTTCGAGGATAGACGACCTCGGCGTCCTCTATTGCTTCGTCCATTTCGTTGGTGACGGTAAACGAACCGCCAGACTTCTCGGCGTTCTCTTCCGTAAGATCCAGAACGTCCGGGTCCAGCTCGTATCCTTCAGGATGAGCCAGGTTTACGTCCATGCCGTACAGGGCAGAGGTCAGAATATTCGACTGAATCGAGCCCCAGGACCGAACCCACGGGGAATAAGCCCAGGTTACGGCGACTTTCTTACCCTTGAGGTTCCCGACCTTCTCCTGGGTGGTCATCACGTCGGTCATGGACTGACAGGGATGATAGATATCCGAAGCCATATTAATAATCGGTATCGTGGAGTACTTGCCCATCTCGTACATTATCTCAGTACCCTGCCCGTAGTAATTGACCTTGTCCTCGAGGATTCTTACCCCGGCACCTTCCGCGTAACGGCCCATTACTTTCGTGGTATCTTTGATCGACTCTCCTCCACCGGGCTCCCTATCGAGAGAAATGCGCATCGTCTCGGGGGCGAGAAACTGTGAATGACCGCCAAGCTGGCTCATTCCCGCTTCGAACGACTGTCTCGTCCTGGTAGACGAGTTAAAGAAGAGCATCATAAAGGTCTTGTTCTCCAATGGGTTCAGCGTTTCCCCGCTGTAATACCTGCTCTTCAGGTCGTCTGCAACTCTCAGAAGTATATCCAATTCTTCTTTAGTCCAGTCCTTGACGCTTATCAAATCCTTTCCTTTTAGATCGTACCAGCTCATGTTTACCTCCTAACTTAAAAGTAGACTCAACAGACCCTTCTGGGCGTGCAATCTATTCCCCGCTTCTTCGAAGACGATTGAATTGGGACCGTCGATGACTTCGTCCGTAACTTCCATGCCCCTGTCCGCTGGGAGGCAGTGCATGTAGTGGGCATCGTTGGTGAGTTCCATCTTTTCCCGCGTGGTTATCCAGTCCTTGTTGTCCTCGAAAACCTCCCTGGCCTTGTCGAGGTCGGCAGTCGATCCGTCCGTCGGCTGAAGCGTCCAGGATTTCGGATAGACCACGTCCGCACCTTCAAAACCTTCCTCCATGTCGTGGACTATCTCGAAGTCGCCGCCGTGTTTATTGGCTCGCTTTTCGGTAGCGTCCAGGACGTCAGGATCGAGATCGAGACCTTCCGGATGTGCCAACGTCACGTCCATCCCCATGGTCGCGGCGCTCAACACTGCGGACTGCGGCACGGAGAGGGGCTTCTCGACAGAACCGGAATATGCCCAGCTCATTGTAAACTTCTTGCCCGTAAGGTCCTTCCCGACCTTCTCCTGCATGGTCATGACGTCAGCAAGAGCCTGACAGGGATGATAGCCGTCGTCCTCCATGTTGATTATCGGAACCGAACCCCAGTTCGCGAATTCTTTTAGCACTTTGTACCCTTTACCGTACTTCCAGTCAGTTTTGTCACCGTAGATTCGAATAGAAATGGCGTCGCCCATCTCGGATAGGACCCGGGCAACGTCGCTAACCCTTTCCGTCGAGTAAGCTTCTTCTTCTCCTTCCAGCGCGGGCGTGTAGACGGCTCCCGGCTGAAGAAAGTGGGCGTGGCCGCCGAGCTGTGTCATGCCCGCTTCGAACGAGTTTCTCGTTCTAAGCGAGGTATTGTAAAAGAGCATAAATAGGCTCTTGGCGGGCAGCACGTTCGTCTGGCGCTCACCCCTTATTTGCTTCCTCTTCAAGTCGTGAGCCGCCTCCAGTATCGCGTCGATCTCGTCCCTATCAAAATCCAGCCACGTCAAAAAATCTCTTCCTTTAAGTTGCGTATTCGACATATTTTCCTCCTTTATTTTGTTATTGTGGTTCCAGTCTCCCCGTCAAGGGCTTCAAATACCTTGTCCAGAGACGTTATTACCGCTTTTTTTCCGCCTGATTCGACGAATTTGATTCCGGCCTCCACTTTGGGTTTCATGGAGCCCCGGGCGAAATGACCTTGTTCTATGTAATCGTTTGCTTCGTCGACGGTCATTCGATCGATAGGTTTCTGATCGGGCTCGTTGTAGTTCAGATAAACGCTCTCTACGTCCGTAAGGATAAGCAGGACTTTTGCTCCCACGTCCTCTGCCAGTTGTTCGGAGGCGAGGTCCTTGTCGATTACGGCTTCCCGGCCGAGGAGCTTGTCCCCCTCGCGAACCACGGGTATACCACCACCACCGGCGGCGATTACGACTGTATGAGCTGCCAGCAGCTGTCTTATCGGTTCCTTTTCGACTATTGCCAGGGGTTCAGGAGAGGGTACCACTCTTCTATAACCCCTCCCGGCGTCCTCAATCATGTCGTAGTCTTTCTCTTCCCTCAATCGTTCTGCGGCTTCTTCCGTGTAAAACGGGCCTACCGGTTTTGACGGATCCTCGAATGCAGGGTCGTCCTCGTCGATCAACGTTTGTGTCAGAACGGTTGCAACCGGAATATCCCCCCTACCGTTTTGGTTAAAAACATTATCCAGACTTTGAGATAGCATGTAACCAATGAAACCCTGGCTCTCGGCACCACAGACATCGAGGGGGTGAGACGGGACCTCCTCCTTCGCGATCTCGTTCTGGAGCATTAAATTTCCCACCTGCGGTCCGTTACCGTGAGAGACGACTATCTTGTAGGTATCGGATAATACCATCTTCCCTATTTGTCTCATCGTCTCGTTTACGTTCTCGATCTGCTGTCTTGCCGTCCCCTCCTGACCGGGTTTCAAAATCGCGTTTCCCCCCAACGCCACTACCGTCAGGGTCTTCTCACCACTTGCCATGTTTTTCCCCCTTGTTAGAGTTGCTAATTTTCCGACCTCTCGAGAGCGTCTTCCATCAGTCCCCAGTGTTTTTCCATGGACGCCCTCGCTCCTTCAAGATCCTTCTCTTTGATTGAATTAAATAGGTTTTCGTGAATATTAAAACAACGTTTTATTCTGGAATCGTCCACAAGATAGTATTTCCGGGTCAGTTCCCGGTAAAGAGAACCGTCTATGGTGGCTAGAAGAGGCTGAGCTGCTTCCGCTACCAGGGGATTATCGGTTAACCCTACCAGTGCTTCGTGAAAATCGTGATCCGCGTCCATGTATTGCTGATATTCCCGTTCGCTCGAATGGCTCTTCATCTGCTCCAGGGCCTCTTCTACCGGGAAAGTTTCCTTTTGATCAATATTTTCGATCACCACTTCCAGCATGGCGTCCTCCAGATTCTTCCGGGCTTCGATAATATGAAGATGACTTATTTCCTTTTCCAACAGAGAAAGGTCAGTCGAAATCAAGTTACTTTCCCTGACGGACTCACTTACGTAAGTCCCCGATCCTATCTTCGTGTCGACTACTTCTAAAGCCTGGAGACCACTCAGAGCCTCCCTCACCGAAGGACGGCTGACTTCCATCTTTTCCGCGAGTTCGTGCTCGGAAGGTAACCTGTCACCCGGGCCCAGATCGCCCCTTTCGATCAACTCGATTATCTGTTCCGCGACCTTGACGCTCTTCTTTTTTGACGGTTCGATTTTGTTAAACAATGACCTCACCGCCCGTCCAGTCCAGACAAAAGCGTATATATGTCATACAGATATCCTATTCTAATCAAGTTCGACTTCACCGCTTCTCCTTTTATTCCTCTCGCTCAAGATCTTCCAGCAGGCCGGTCCGGTCATTAAACTCCATTATTCTCCGGTTAATCTCTCCAACCTGGTCGTGAATTTCAGACCAGTAATTGGGCCAGTCGTACCACTGAGCGTCAAGTTCTTCCACGTCCTTTCCCTGCTGTTCTATCCAGGTATAGTACTTCAGGTTGTGTATCCGCTTCCTCTGGTAGTAATCGAGCTCCTCCATGTTATCAGTCTTTACACCTTTTAAGAACCTGTGGTAGTCCTTTATTGCGTCTTCGCGCGTGTAGTCTCCTTCTTCCGACCTCATCTCTTCCAAACGCGACTCGTAGAGCTCCATGGAGTCCGTAAACACGGTAAGGACCACGTCGTCCTCAGTTAGTTCGTAGTACCTCGCGTATTTAATCGCTGAAGTTAGATTTGCAACCGAGGATATTCCCATCAGCGGCAGCTTATCTATCGTATCGACAGGTACGTTATGATCTTCGAGGTATTCCTGTCCCGCCGGTTCGTTGAACAGCCTGATCATATTCATCGAGTTGGCGTCGTCGATGTCGATTACCATATCCGTATTTCTTGCGTTATGGATCCACGGCACGTGCTTGTCTCCTATACCCTCGATCCTGTGGCCTCCGTAACCGTTTCGCAGCAGCGTCGGACACTGCAAAGCTTCTCCAACCGCCAGCTTCGAGGTCGGGAATTTTTCCTTGAGGTAATCGCCGCAGCCCATCGTGCCGGAAGACCCTGATGTTAGAACCACTCCGGAATAGTTTGAACCAGGAGTTAGCTCCTTCTCCAGGACCTCTTCCATGGCAGCACCGGTTACCTCGTAGTGCCAGAGGTGGTTACCGAATTCGTCGAACTGGTTGAAGATAACGATATCGTCCCGCTCTTCCTTTAACTCCCAGCACTTGTCGAATATTTCTTTGACGTTACTTTCACAGCCGGGAGTCGCGATGACCTCACCCGCGACCTTTGATAACCAGTCGAACCTCTCCTGGCTCATCTCCTCGGGCAGGATCGCGACCGACTCGCAGGCCAGGAGATCGGCATCGTAGGCTCCGCCCCGGCAGTAATTACCGGTGGAGGGCCAGACTGCTTTCTGGCTCGTAGGGTCGAACTGGCCCGTGGTAAGTCGCGGTACCAGACAGCCAAACGTAGCACCGACCTTGTGGGCGCCAGTGGGAAACCACTTGCCGACGAGCGCAATTATTCTGGCATCCACCCCCGTCAACTCGCTGGGAAGTTCCATGTAATTTACGCCGTCGTAAAGGCCGCCTTCTTTTACCGGTTCATTCTTCCAGGTAATCCTGAACAGGTTATAAGAGTTTACGTCCCACAACCCGATGTCCTGTAGTTTTTCCTTTATCGCGTTGGGAATTAACTCCGGGTCCTTTTGTTGTTCAAGGGTGGGGATTATAATATTTCTTTCTTTAGCTCGTTCAACGGTGCTCTCCAGCTGTTCTTCGTTCATGGATAAATCTATAATAGGTATCACCTCAAATTAGCCGTCCAC
>JAGXKX010000009.1:0-31723 GCA_018335015.1 Candidatus Bipolaricaulota bacterium | reverse complement strand
ACTGGCTATTGCAAATGTTAACTGAAAGTTTATTCTTACTCCGTTTTTCACCATAGTACGAAAGCGAAAATTATTTATGGAGGTTGACTTGATTTACTCCAGGCTCTATGCCCCTTACCTGGCTGTCGGATTTCGTCTCCTGATGAGTTTTAAAGGGCAAATCAGTTTCCAGGTAAGGCGCAAAGAGCATTTTTCGGACCAGACAGCTCTATCAGCTGTTCGTGAAAGAACTGAACCTTAATAAATCACATAACCCACAATCGGAATAATTCATACTCTTCAGTATCCTTATCCGCACATACACCTCCAGTATCAATGGAAGTAGCAAGGGTGTCAAATTGTATGACAAATCTAATACTACAGGAGGTAAGTTTTCGTGTCAATTTAAATTCACTGCTAGGGTAGGTCAGTTGTTTTCGGAGTAAGCTTCGAGAATTCTCTCCGGAATCGCCGGGTATTCAACCACCCTGTTACCGATAGCATGGCTGACAGCGTTGATAACTGCAACGTGAGAAGCCATGAGCGGAACTTCTCCCAGTCCTTTCGCACCGTATGGACCTTCGGGATAGTCCGCTTCGACGAAATCAACTACCAGGTCGTCCGGAACGTCCTGAGAGGTGGGCATTAAATAATTCGTCAGGTCGGGATCGGGGAACTTACCCTCTTTTTCCTCCAGATCTTCCGTCAGGGCGTAGCCTATTCCCTGGGCAACTCCGCCCTCCACCTGTCCGGCTGCCGTGGTCGGGTTTATTATTTTGCCGGAATCGTGTACCGCTACGTGCCTTGTAACCCTAGCCTGGCCGGTTATACTATCTACTTCTACCTCGCTAACGTGAGTTGCGTAGGAATAAACGAAGTAAGCATCTCCCTGGTTCTTATCGGGCTGCCAGTTTTTCATACCTTTTTCCGCCCAGCCCTCTACACCAAGTTCAACGTTTTCCGCCCACATCTTCTGAGCGACTTCTTCCAGCTTACACTTATGTGAACTATCCTGAGTATCAACCAGGTACCCGTCCTCCAGCCGGACATCAGTACATTCCAGCATCTCTCGCCCAACGGAACTTATTCGCTCTTTTAGCTCACCAACACCGTCGATTATCGCGTTACCGGCCATGGTGGTAGTTCTGGAAGCGACCGTGGGTCCGCTGTCCGGGACCCTGGACGTATCCACCTCCGTCAAACTTATATCTTCAATATCTAATCCCATGGCTTCGGCTGCGATCTGAGCCAGTACGGTCTCTGCCCCCTGCCCCATTTCCGTATTCCCAACTGATACTGTGAGGGAACCGTCAACTTCCAGTTTTACGTATGCGCCGGCTTTTTCGAGAAAAGGTGCCGAAGCACTCATACCGACACCGTACAACACAGTTGATAGGCCTATACCTTTCTTGATCTTCTCGTGAGACTCGTTCCAGGACTCGTACTTATGCCTGGTTTTCGCCCAGTCCGAAAGTTCCTTGGCTCTATGAAGAGTCTTTTTCAGGCCGACGCTCTTTCCGACCTTCTGGTTCGTAGATGTCCTGTCCCCGGATCTCAGTACGTTTAACTCCCTCACTGCATCCGGAGATTTCCCAACTTCTTCCGCAATTAGGTCCATCTGCGATTCGTGAGAAAATATTACTTGAGGTGTACCAAAGCCCCGAAATGCTCCGTTTGGAACCTTGTTCGTCGCTATACTTCTGGCAACTATTTTGACGTTCGGTATGGAATACGGTCCAGCAGTATGGACCAAAGACCTGAAAAGCACTGCAGGAGAGAGCGTCTGGTAGGCTCCACAATCTATAAAAACTTCCGCCTTAACTCCTTTTACTTTACCCTCTTCGTCAGCAGCCGTTTTATATCTGACGACCGAAGGATGCCTTTTGCTGGTAGACTTTATATCTTCGCGCCTATCGTAAGTTAATTTGACGGGCTTACCTGCCTCATGAGCTAGAAGACCAGCAAGTGCCCCGACCTGGGAGGGAACATCTTCTTTACCCCCGAATGCGCCACCCGTTTCGAGTTGAACGACCCGAACCTTGTTGATTCTGTAACCCAATACTTTCGAAACGGCATTCTGAACGTAGAATGGACACTGCATCGTCCCGTGCAATTCCATCTTATCCCGGGGTTTTGGAATCGCCGTCATGCCCTGGGGTTCTATGTAACCGTGCTCCTGATGACCTGTCCTATACTCGTTCTCGACGACTACCGGTGCTTTTTCGACTGCACTTTCTATATTACCCTTCTCCAGGACAAGGGTATCAAACACGTTGCCCTCTTCGTTTACTTCCTCCCGGGCAACCTGCGGGCTCCCCTCCTCCATTGCCTCTAGTGGATCTGTGACCGCCTCGGTTTCTTCGTATTCTATTTCGACTGCTTGCGCCGCCCGATCGGCAATTTTCCTCTCCCCGGCTGCAACTAAAACGATCGGCTCGCCCACGTAACGTACCCTATCTTCGGCAAGGGCGGGTTGATCTTCTTCGATAACGGGAACGACATTGGACCCCGGAACATTCTCGGCCGTAACGACCGCCTCCACCCCTTCCATCTCTTCCGCTTTTGAAGTATCCAGGTTTAGAATTTTTCCACTTGAGATCGAGCTCCGGACGACACTGGCATAAAGCAAGCCCTGAGGCTCGAAATCGTCGGCGTAAACAGCCTTGCCCGTAACCTTGTCCACCGCATCCACTCTGGTTTCACTTCGACCGACGGATCCTGATTTATCTTTTTTCACGCTGTCTTTCTCGTTCATGTTTCCCATTCCTCCCAGATTTCTGATTAGCTGGAAAATTCGCAAATGTTTTACGAAATCACTTCTCAACTTTTCTTAAACTAATTCTGGTAAATATGTTATTGAGACTCAACTACCCCAGCATTACCCCGAATGATTTAACTGTTAGAAGGCCTTTGATCCCTGCTCAGTAAAAGTCTTGCTAACCAATAGATGACCTTCGGGCTTCCGAACCGGGAAATTTCCGACTCGCGTGCTCAAGCTGATGTCTACGTGATAGTGGATTTTACTTCAGGGAGTATCATTCTTAAACAGTTGGCATTACACGGTGCTGTCAATATCCCTCACCAGCCCAGCACTCAATTGGGCACTACATTACAAAAGAGGCAAGTAGTTGTCTTATTGACAATTTAGGACAAACTTTCCCAGCATATGGATGGAGGCTCCAATTGAGTGCTGGATGCGGTTTTATCGAACAATTACCAGAGAACCTGACCCTCGATAACCAGTCGTTTCCCTTCCTTTGTTTCGGCCTGGTAGCACGAGGTCTAACGAGGACCAGCGAAAGGGTGAAACTGTGCTCGTTTGGCCGTAATAATTTACTGTGGAAGTCTGAAGACTTCCTCTACAAAAAGTCCTTTCGGTTGTGCCAACTAATCAGCCGGGTTTAGGAGCACGGCTTACTTTGTTTCTCAAAGATCCCCCGCAAGTTGAATATTTCTCTTGCCTGATAAGCGTTAAGAATAAAACCGAGCAGCTATCTCGTTCTGTTCATCCACGTAGTCCAGCAACTCCTGGTCGCACAGCTCCCCATCTTCAACCAGTACTTCTCCGTCGACCATGTTAAAATCCACGCCTTTTGTATCACACATCAGCAGTGCGGAAACGGGATCGGATAACCCACCAGCGTATTCGAGCCGGTTTAAGTCGACCATTACCAGATCAGCGGCCTTTCCCGGCTCGATCGATCCTAGTTCGTCCTCTCTCCCCAGAGCCCTGGCCCCGCCGATTGTACCGAACTGCAGCACTTCCCGGGGAGTAATAGAGTCCGCGCCGTACTTCACCCTCTGAAGCAGCAGCGCCTGGCGTAGTTCCTTTATCATGTTCGAAGTATCGTTGCTCGCCGAGCCGTCAACCGCCATGCTCACCTTTATATCCGTATCTTTCATCTTCACGACGGGAGCAATACCCGATCCGAGCCTCATGTTCGACGAGGGGCAGTGTGACATACCCACTCCTGCCTCGGATAATTTTTCTATTTCCCTCTCGTTCACGTGCACCGCGTGAGCGAACCAGACCCTATCGTCCAGCCAGCTCAGCTCTTCCATGTAATCAACAGGTCTCATGCCGACTTCGTCAAGGCAGAATTCGGTCTCGTCCTCGGTCTCGGCAAGATGGGTATGCAGAGCCATGTCCTCTTTTTCTGCCAACTCGGCCGTTTTCCTCATTATCTCGTCCGTCACGGAAAAGGGAGAACAGGGCGCCAGGGCTATCTTGGTCATCGCGAACTTATCTCTGTCGTGGTACTCCTCGATTACCCTCCGGTACTCTCTTATTATCTCTTCTTCGGTCTGGACCACCTCTTTTGGCGGGAGACCTCCGTCTTCCCGCGACAGGGACATGCTCCCCCTGCACGGATGGAACCTGATGCCTACCTCTTTCGCCGCCTCTACCTCGACGTCAAATATGTCGTTTTTCCCCTCGGGAAAGAGATAAAGATGGTCGCTGGTGGTTGTCGCCCCGCTCAGCAGAAGCTCCGCCGCGCCTATGGCGGTGCTCACGTGAATTGCCCGTCTGTCTACTTTAGCCCAGCGATCGTAAAGCTCGGTCAACCAGGTAAATAGTTTGGCATTGTTGACTTCTTTGAAGTTCCGAAACAACGTCTGGAAGAGATGGTGATGGGTGTTGATGAGACCGGGGATCATGACCTTGTCTTCCCCGTCGATAGCCAGATCCGGTTCCGGGCCCTTATAGGGAGAGTTTCCGAGCTCTTCTATTTCATTATCTTCGACCAAAACGTACCCGTCTCTTAGCTCCTGACCCTCGGGGTCTGCCGTAAATATCGTGTGGACGTTTTCAATTAATTTTAGTTCACTCATTGATATCAAAGGGGATGGTAATCGTGTCGGTTAATTTTTGCAACAAGGCCCCTTAGTCACACCACAATCACCAGAAGAAAGCATTAAAATATTGACCGTGTCTGATCAGTAGGCATCAATAAAAATAGATGCAATCTCGAACCACTATATTCATGCTATCGGCCCAATCAAATGCCCTAGATACAGCACAAGAGAGGCACTAACCGTGATCAAGACGTTGTCATCTATTGGCCCAAATTCGTAGCGCTCAATATAAGAAGCGACCACGGCAGCGATCAACCCCCAGAATGGGATTCCAACTACACCAGCGAGGAAATAACCGGCCGGAGCCGTTACCGCTAGCATAAATACGTTTCCCACCATACTTTTCGTTCGCTTCTGGTATAAGGCATTCCTGACGATTCCGGTAATCCCGTCGCCAAAAGCCATAAATATCGGAGGAATTATCGCCACCCAGGGATTGTCAAAAACTATCCAGAGTGCAAACACGGTAACGCCCCACATGAAGCAAAAGTGGACTTCGTTCATATTTTTCTCAACCTGTACCCACTCGAGTAAATTCCCTGTCAAATGTGGAGTAAGTGTAGCTGCGGACAGAAAGAGGCCAATTATCAGCGGAAAAGCATAAGGAAAGGGGAAGGTACCCTCGGTAAAGACGAACGGAACTGCAAACAGTACAACCCCTCCGGCAAGCATATGAACTATCTTCCTGTCGTAGTAAACGGCGACGTTTTTCTCGACTCCACAATTCCTCATCCAATTATAAGGGTATTCCGTCAACCTGGTGATACCGAGTGCGTAGAGAGGAAGTGCCACGGTCCAGAAAATTTGATTATTGTAGATCGCTAGTAAAAAATTCACTCTATCATCCCTTGGGACGTTTATTCTAGTTTACCCGGGTCGGCGGGATTCCTCAAAGGCAATTCGGTTTGAAAGAAAGATGGGCGAGAAATATACAAAACCAAAAAGTTCAACTATTAATTTGAAAAGATGAAGAAACTATAATAGACTGATCTAAATAATAATGCCAAACAAAAATTCTCCTTTGATAGAATTTGACTCCGTCGTTAAAAGGTTCCCCGGGGTCGTGGCAAACGACGGAGTAACTTTTACTATAGATAAGGGGACAATACACTCGCTCTTGGGAGAAAACGGCGCGGGAAAAACCACCCTGATGAACATCCTCTACGGCCTATACCAGCAGGATCAAGGGTCGATATATCTCCGGGGGAAAGAATTTCAAATAGAATCTCCTACCAGGGCAATCGAACTGGGCATCGGAATGGTCCATCAACACTTCAAGCTCGTCCAGAACCATACCGTCGCGGAGAACATAGCTCTGGGTCTACCTTCAGCCAGCACCATCAGGCCAACTACAGACATAAAAAGAAAACTACTGGAACTTGCCGGGCAGTACGGCCTTAAAGTCGACCCGGATGCAAAAATCTGGCAGCTGTCCGCCGGCGAGAAGCAACGGGTAGAGATACTGAGGGCATTATACAGGGGAGCCAAGACCCTGATCCTTGACGAACCGACCTCGGTCCTTACCCCGGGCGAGACAGAGAGACTATTTACCGTGCTGGAGGACATGAAGTCGGAAGGGCGTACAATAATATTCATAACTCACAAGCTGGACGAGGTTATGGAAATAAGCGACGTAGTTACGGTCCTCAGAGAAGGAAAGGTGGTAGATACCGTAGACACGGCTTCAACAGACAAATCGGAGCTGTCTCAGAAAATGGTCGGCCGGGAAGTACTGTTCGATCTGGACAAACCGTCCAGGGAAAGAGGACAGGTAACTCTGGAAGTCCAGGATTTGAACGCGCTCAACGACAAAAGGGTAGAAGCAATAAATGACCTTTCCTTCTCGGTTCACGAGGGGGAAATACTCGGTATTGCCGGAGTCGCCGGCAACGGACAGCGTGAGCTGGCGGAAGTGCTCACAGGACTAAGAAAGGCAACTTCCGGTAAGGTCCTTATCGACGGCGAGGACATGACCAACACCACTCCCAGAAAGGTATCCGACAGGAATGTTGCCCACATACCGGAAGACCGGATACATCAGGGCATAGTTGGAGATTTGACTCTCAAGGATAACGTTATACTAAAAGGCTACCGAAAAGAACCGTTTTCAAAAGGGCTCGTGATTGACTATAGCCTCGTCGATGAACACACAAGAAAGATCATTGAAGATTTCAACATAAAGGTACCTGACACCAACACTCCCGCAAACCTGCTATCCGGCGGTAACATTCAGCGGTTGATTCTGGGGCGAGAAGTTTCGTCGAATCCGAAGTTAATTATAGCTTCTCATCCAACTTACGGTCTCGACGTGGCGGCTGCCGAGCAAATAAGACAGCTGCTTCTCGAGCAAAAGGGGCGCGGCGTAGGGATATTGCTAATCTCTGAAAACCTTACGGAGGTGACCTCGATTAGCGACAGGATTGCCGTGCTTTTCGAAGGAAAGATTATGGGAACAGTTGAAAGCGGAGAACTCGAAAGAGAAGAACTTGGAATGTTGATGGCGGGTACACCTCTGGAAGAACTGGGACGAAGAGAAGAGTCCGTCAAGGGATAAAGAATGAAAGATAAACTACCTTTTGAGATAAAGAAAAGACAGAACCCTTCCGGTTTCGCGGTTATAACGGTTTCCCTGCTCGCCCTTATTGGCGCCTTTCTGGTTGCCAGCATAGTATTCTGGGCCTACGGAGCAAACCCGATAAACGCTTACCGGGCTCTGTTTGGCGGGGCTTTTGGGGGTCTATACGAGATATCTGAAACCGTTAGACGTGCCACTCCACTCATGCTAGCCGGAATCGGCTTGGTAATAGCTTTCAAAGCCAAGTTCTGGAATATCGGTGCCGAAGGACAGCTGCTGCTGGGGGCGATAGCGGCAAGCTGGGTAGCTTTATTTAGTCCAGTACCCGAACCTCTCCTGATTCCCGCGATGTTTTTTTTCGGTTTCCTAGCCGGAGCCGCCTGGGGGTTAATACCTGCGTTTTTGAAAAGTAAGCTGGGGATAAACGACGTAATAACCACCCTGATGCTGAACTACGTCGCCATTAACCTGGTCCTCTTCCTCGTCCAGGGTCCCTGGAAGGGCGAAAAGCAATGGGGATTCCCCTATACGGACAAATTTCCGTCGGCCGCCCGGTTACCAACTCTCGGCAACACCAACGTTCACTGGATAACTCTGGTTATAGGCGTGCTCGCCGCCGTGTTGATATACTTCCTGATTAATAGAACAACCCCGGGGTTCGAAATAAGGGTCCTGGGAAGCAGTCCCCCCGCGGGTCGATTCGCCGGAATGAGTTACGTCAAAACGACCCTGCTTGTAATGTTCATCTCCGGTGGAATGGCCGGGATGGCAGGAGTAGGTGAAGTAGCGGGAATACATCACATGTTAATGAATCCCGCCGAGCTTTCCCTTGGTTACGGTTACACAGCTATTATCGTCGCCTGGCTCGCCCGGAAGAATCCGCTATCGGTTATAGTAACCTCGCTTTTCTTCGGAGCCATCTTCGCAGGCGGGAACGCAATAAAAGTCTCACTGGGTTTACCCTTCCAGATCACCGACGTCTTCAACGGGTTGATCCTGTTCTTTTTGATTGGAAGTGAGCTATTGATGAGTTATAAAATAGAGTGGAGGAGGGAAGAATAAATAATGGAAGAATGGATAGTCGGGACGCTCAGTAGAACTCTGGCCTACGCAACCCCCCTTTTACTAGCCACTCTCGGAGAAATATATTCCGAGCGCTCGGGAGTGCTCAACCTGGGCGTGGAGGGCATGATGATCCTCGGAGCCGTCAGTGCATTTGCAACGGCGTTCATCACCGGTAACCCCTGGCTGGGCATGTTGATAGCGGGAATAGCGGGAGGAGTTGCTTCCCTTCTGCACGGGTTCGTCTCTATAACCCTGCGAGCAAACCAGGTAGTCTCCGGTCTTGCACTGACCATGCTCGGGCTCGGTCTTTCCGGGCTTTTTGGTAGAGGTTTTGAGGGGGAGCCGCTCGGCTCGACCATCCCCAACGTTTCCGTCCCGATTCTAAAAGAGATTCCGTACCTCGGCGAGATACTGTTCGTCAACCAGAGCCCGATTGTTTATATCGCTCTTGCCTTAACACCGGTTATGTCGTTCATCCTATTTAATACGTCCGCCGGAATAACGATTCGATCCGTCGGCGAGAACCCTTCTGCAGCTGACTCAGCCGGTATAAACGTCTGGTTGGTGCGTTACCTCTGCGTTTCGGTCGGAGGAGTACTGGCGGGGGTCGCAGGGGGATATCTTTCCATAGCTTACAGACCCGCCTGGACGACGGGAATGACGAACGGTATGGGCTGGCTGGTAATTGCTCTGACAATATTTGCCTCCTGGAACCCCTCCCGAGGATTACTGGGTGCTCTGTTATTCGGAGCATTGATGCATCTATCATTTCGACTGCAACCCTGGGTCGCCCCGGAGCTACTTAAGATGATGCCCTACGGGTCGGCGATTTTGGCCCTGGTAATTTTATCCTTCGGCACTCTGAAGAGGAGCATGGGCGCTCCCAATGCCCTGCAGCAACCTTACATTCGAGGAGAGAAATGACTATTCCACACAAATGGAGGTGGTAGACATAAGTCCGGTAACTTCTCTGTACACGCTGTCCATATTCGGTTAGAAGTCCAGTCCCGATTTTTAGAACATCTTAGGAGGTCACGATGTCAGAAAGAAAGTTGTATAGTACTATTACGTTTTTGGTTATAGCCAGTTTTCTGCTAATCGGCTTTTCCAGCGTAGCGATGGCCCAGGAGAGAGACAAGCTGAAGGCCGGTTTTATCTATGTCGGACCTGTAGAGGATTACGGGTACTCCAAAGCCCATGACGTCGGAAGGGAACACGTAGAAGAAGTTTTCCCCTGGCTGGAGACCTTCTACGTCGAAAACGTCGCCCCGTCGGACGTCGAATCGACAATAGATCAATTCGTCAACAACAGGGACGCCGACGTAATATTCACTACGAGCTACGGTCACATGGACCCCACGATAAGCGCGGCTAAAAAGTACGAGGATACTATATTTTTCCACTGTTCCGGTTACAAAAGGAGAAAAAATGTCGGAACTTACTTCTCCGGGCTCTACCAGACCTACTACCTCAGCGGCTTGATGGCTGGCGCGCTGACGGAGACGAACAAGCTCGGGTACGTCGGTGCCTTTCCCACGCCCGAGGTCAAACGACACATAAACGCGTTTGCAATAGGGATACACGAGGTCAATCCGGATGCGACTCTACACGTGCGCTGGCTTAACGCATGGGTCGATCCAAGTGGAGCAAAAGAAGCAACTCAGGCTTTAATCGAGGAAGGTGCGGACGGCTTTGCTTACACCGAGGATTCGCCCGCAGTGCTTCAGACGGCCGAGGAGAACGGAGCCTTTTCATTTGCCCACTACAACCCGATGTACAGGTTCGCGGAAGAAGGTACCCTCAGCGGACAGGTTTCAAAGTGGGGAGCCATATACCAGGACATACTTTACAAGGTCTATTACGGTGTCTACACTAACGAAAACCTGAATGACGTGGACTACTGGTGGTTATTGAAAGAAGATGCGGCAGCCCTGCAGGCAAAACCGGGGATGAAAATCAACCCCAAATACGAAGACGACCTCAAATCCGTGACGGTCCAGGATCCTCACTTCGGCGAGATCAACGTATACGACCTCGTAATGAAGCGACTGGAGCAGATGAACGCCGACAGGGTTACGTTCGATCCGTTCATCGGACCGATGGAAGATCGAAATGGTATTCAGAGGTTAAAGGACGGCGAGTGGGCAACCCATGACCAACTCTGGCAGATTCAATGGGCCTACCCGAATGTCAAAGGTCCCTGGTCCGGCGAACCGGAAGAATAAGCGGACGAATCAATGCTGAGAAACGTCAAAGACTATCATTATCCCGGCTCTCTCGACGAGGCACTAAGCCTGGACAATCGGGAGAGCCGGTCTTTTTTTATCGCCGGTGGTACGGCTCTCGCCTTATCCGACTCAAGTCGCCCTGTCGAGTTGATCGACGTTAGCCGGTTGGGCCTGAATGATCTGGAACTGGATCGAGAAAACGGAAATCTGAAAATTGGGGCGTCAACGAGGATTCAGAGGGTCGTCGAGAGCGGGGCAGCAAGGTCAGTGCTCGGCGGCTTTTTATCCGAGAGCCTGGAGGAAATAGGCAGCTACCCGATACGAAACGCGGGTACTCTCGGCGGTTCGCTCGTCAGACCCTTTCCCTGGTCCGACATCATACCAATCCTATCAGTGCTGGAAACAGAAGTATTTTACTACCATGAAGGTAACGAAAAAACCCGAGAACTATCGAGGTTATACGAATCCGACTTTAGATCTACCCTCAACAGTTCGATAATCGAAGGCGTGTCTATTTCTCTGCCCGAGGAAGGAAATACGGCAGCAAAGTTTATGAAGTTTAGCAGGTCCGAATTTGACGTGGCGTCGCTAAATCTTGCCTGCAGATTAACGGTTGAAGGGGGTTATATCTCAAAAGCGAAGCTGAGTATCGGAGCGAGACCGATGACCGGGGAGCGTATTCCAGCCCTGGAGGATAATCTAGTCGGCAAAAAGTTGACGGAAGAATTAGCGAAAAAATCGGGTAAAGAAGCAGGAGAGTCCGCCGAACTTAGAGGGGACGAAAAGTTGGGCCAGGAGTACAGAGAACAACTTGTCAAAAAAATGACTGAAGAAGCGATAACAGAGATAATGAAAGAGGTTGCAAATGAAAGTTGAGTTCGAATTAAACGGAAAAGAGCAAAAATTCGACGTCAAGCCGGGAGAAGTACTTTTGGACCTGCTACGGGATAATGGTTGCAAGAGCGTAAAAAGGGGATGCGAAACCGGGGACTGTGGAGCCTGCATGGTTCTGGTAAACGGGCGTGCAATGACTTCCTGTACGCTATTCGCAGCTCAGGTCGATGGGAAAGAAATCAGAACAGTCGAAGGAATGGAAGATAACCTCACAGATCAACTGAAACAATTCATGCTCGAGGCCGGAGCGGTCCAGTGCGGATTCTGTACGCCGGGGGTTCTAATCAGCGCTTACTCGCTACTAACCCACAATAAAAATCCCTCTGAAGAAGAAATAAAAGCAGCTCTGGACGGAAACCTCTGTCGATGCACAGGTTACGTAAAACAGATAGATGCGATAAAAGAAACCGCGGACTCTATTGGAGGAAGTTCTGATGGGAAAAAATAAACCGGAGGATCGGGAATACGACGTAGTAAATAAAAGTTTAACTAAGGTAGACGGTAAGGCGCTCGTTAACGGTAAACCGGTTTTCGCCGGGGACTACGAGTATCGGGACGGCCTCGTAGCTGGAATTCTCTCCAGTCCAAAAGCTCACGCCGAGATAGTTAATATTGACACTTCTAAAGCCAAAAAGGTAGATGGGGTAGTCTCCATACTCCATCACGGAAACGTCGATCGAGCTCCTCATACTACGGCCGGTCAGGGTTATCCGGAGCCATCGCCCTACGACGCCTACATATTCGACAACAGGGTTAGATACGTCGGAGACAGAGTAGCAGCGGTCGCGGGAGAATCCCGGGAAGCCGTAAACGAAGGGCTAAGCAAAATAGACGTCGAGTACAGGGAACTGGACCCTGTTTTTGACCCTAAGAAGTCCCGTGACACGACAGTCTTAATCCACGACGAAGAGGATTCCACCGGGATCTACGACCCGGAAAGGAATATCGCTGCCAACGTAGATATCGAAATCGGCGACCCCGAAAAGGTTATCTCCCAATCCGACGTAGTAGTTGAAGAAAAATGCAGGACTCAATTCGCTCAGCACACTCCGATAGAACCCCATGTAACAACTGCTTACCTGGACGAGCACGATCGTCTTATCGTTAAAACAAGCACCCAGGTTCCGTTTCACGTCAGACGGATTCTCGCCCAGGTTCTCGAGGTACCCATTAGTCGAATCAGGGTGATAAAACCCAGGATAGGTGGCGGTTTCGGGGTCAAGCAAGAATTTATGTTAGAGGACATAACTTCCTTATTTGCCCTAAGAACAGGCCGTCCGGTGACAATGTATTATTCCAGGGAGGAGGAATTTATATCCTCTCGATGCCGGCACCCGATGGAAGTAGAAGTTACTCTTGGAGCTGACAAGGAAGGCAAGCTAGAAGCTATTAAAATGAAGGTCCTGAGTAACACGGGAGCTTATGGAACCCATAGCCTGACGGTACTTTCAAACGTGGGCAGCAAGACCCTTCCCCTTTATAATGAAGCTTCGGATCTTCACTTCTTTGGCGACGCAGTTTACACTAACCTTCCTGTGCCGGGAGCTTACAGGGGGTATGGGGCTCCTCAGGGTTACTTTCCGCTGGAATTCGCCATGGAAAAACTCGCCGAAAAGGTAGGTAAAGATCCAATCGAAATTAGAAAGCTGAACCACATCAGAGAAGGAGAAACTTCTCCGATATTCGAGAAGCTCGGGGAGGGCAAGGAAGGCACCGTCCAGTACATCAACAGCTGCAGGCTCGACGAATGCATCGACAGGGGAGCTCGAGAGATCGGCTGGAAGCTGAGAGACGAAAAGCAGGCAAGTAACCCTCACAGGAAAAAAGGGTTCGGCATGGCGATAAACATGCAAGGCTCCGGCATTCCCCTGATAGATATGGCGGCGGCCCGGTTAAAGCTAAACGAGGACGGCTCGTTTAACCTTTACGTCGGGGCCACCGACCTGGGAACGGGTAGTGATACCGTATTATCCCAGATAGCGGCGGAAGTCCTCGGTGTGGAACTTGATGATATCATAGTTTATTCCTCCGATACGGACTTCACCCCCTTCGACTCCGGAGCTTATGCCTCGAGTACCACCTACGTCTCGGGCAATGCCGTTCGGAAGGCCGCCGAGAAAGCAAAGGATCGGATTGTCGAAGTTTTCGCAAAACGATACGATGAGGACCCGGAAGAAATTACCTGGACGCGGGGAATAATAAAAGGAGCCAATAACGAGAGATCTCTTCAGGAATTTGCTCTATCCCTAACGTCGGGCGACATGGAAACGAATCAGGAGCAAATTGAAGTAACGGCTTCGGAAGTTCCCGAAGAATCACCACCCCCATTTGCAGCCAACTTTGTCGAACTGGAAGTCGATATCCGAACCGGAGAGATAGATCTGCAAAGATACGTATCCGCCGTCGATTGCGGCACGGCAATCAATCCAAATCTGGCTGAAGGCCAGATGGAGGGCGCAATAGTAAACGGTATCGGCTACGCCTTAACCGAGGAAATGGAATTTAATGAATCCGGCCGGATGACAAACCCTTCTTTCTTCAACTACAAGGTACCTAATACGGAAGATATCCCCGAGATCAAGGTAATTTTAGTAGAATCGTCGGAACCAACAGGCCCCATGGGAGCAAAGAGCGTCGGCGAAATAGGTATCAACGGTCCCATTCCTGCCATCGCAAATGCAGTCAGGGACGCAACTGGAATAGAGCTAACCACCCCACCCTTCACCCCCGAAAAAGTCTGGAAAAAAATGAAGGCCGAGCGAGACAAGGCTTAATCTTCATCCCCGTGCTCGTGCCTGTGGTGAATATCGGGCAAGTGAGGATGGCTATGACTCACTTCTTCATGCTGGTGCCCGTGAGAGTGAAACAGGAAATTTAACAGTATGGCGTTTTCGTGGGAATGCTCGTGGTGCCCTTCGGAATGACGATGAAGATGCTCGTGTTCTATCGACCCGTGCGAGTGGGCGTGAAGATGTTTATCGATCAATAGCGGAACCAGGGAAGCGACTAAAATCAGGGCAGCAATTATCTGGACTGGTGATAACCTCTCACCAAGTATTAGAATAGATCCGGCTACACCGAAAAAAGGAGCCGAAGCGAAGACTATCTGGGCTCTAGTCGCCCCCAGGCCATGTGCGGCTCCTATATAAAAAGCAATACTCAAACCATAAGAGAAAAATCCCAGCCCGAGCGCTCCCAGAGTTCGCGCCCATCCAGCCCCATAGCCAGTCAGAATCAGGCCTACTGTCAGGTTAAAAGTCCCCGCGACCAAACCCTTAAAAAACGTATTGGAAGCCGGCGAAATCTCGTCTATGAGTGCAGTGAAGTGGTTATCGAACCCCCAGAACAGGCAGGCAAGGGCCACGAGCAACCCCGCCGTCACCCCGGCCACTCCTCCACCCCAGGAAAGCAGAACTGCGGCCGATATTGCACCTGCCGCCCCCAGCCAGCCTAGATACCCAAGATAGTCTTCGAATAAAAAGTGACCGAGCAGAACCGTAAACACCATCTCCAGGTTTAACCACATAGATACCGAGGAAGCAGCAGCCAGCCTGAGACCAAAAAGAAGCGCCAGAGGTCCTCCAATTCCTCCTAACAGAATAGCCCCCACCAGCCTTAACTTATTCGAAGACCTCATGCCCAATACCTTCTCGTGTCCCTTATTAGAAACTACCTTTGGTAATAGGCCTAGCGAAGCCCCGAGATACAACAACCCCGCCAGCTGAAAAGGGGTGATCCCGCCCAGTAGCGTCTTACTTATCGGCGTGGCCAGTCCGAATAGTATCGCGGAAATAAACGCCAGAATTATCGACATTGTAATTATATATCCTCAAAATGGAAACCATCAGAAATTAATTTTATCCGAAATACCGGTCTTAGACCAGGAACCGGCTTTCCTAAACAAACAAAGGTTTTGGCGGTAAATTACTCCACACCAAGTTACGGGGCTTGTACCAAGTCTTTCACCACTATTCGGAAGCGAAAGGTGGCCCATAAGCAATAACTATATTTCTTAGTTTAATACTCCTGCCCCTTACCCGGCTGCCGTAATTAACTCTACCACTAAGATTTTAAGGTTAAATCAGTTGCCAGGTAAGGGTCAATAGGAGGGCAAAAGCTATCCCATTCAAGCTCCGGGGCCTTCTCAACTACTTTGATAAACTTCGCAGATAATATTCTCCCCGTTGTTGACAGGATATTACAATTGTTATAAAATATTTCTTGTTGGTCAACTGCGATGGGTTCACTACGAATCTTCGTTTACAGGAATTTCAGGGCTGGGCTAACCAGTTCTTGATTGGAGGTTAAAAAAGATCATGAAAAAGCTAAAAATCCCAGAACAGACTGTAGAAAGGCTCCCGCTGTATCTCCGTCGCACGGAAGAACTCTACTCTGATGGAGAAGAATCAGTTACCTCTCATCAGTTCGTGAAAGACCTACCGGGAATTAACTCGGACAATCTAAGAAAAGACCTTTCTTACTTTGGGAGTTATGGCAAAAAAGGTAGTGGATACGACATATCCCAATTACAGGAGGAGCTGCGTAATATTCTTAGGCTTCACATGGAGACTCTCGTAGTACTGGTTGGAGCCGGGAACCTCGGGACCGCTCTACTTACACATCAGGATTTCAACCGCTGGGGATTCAGAATCACGGCGGCGTTCGACAATGACCCTGATAAGATCGACGACCCCATTGGGGGAATCCGGGTCCGGCCGACCCATGACATGAGACCAACAATCCAGGATGAAGGCATCGAAGTTGCGATGATCGCCGTCCCGTCCGACAGTGCTCAGCTTGTCGCGGATTCTCTCGTTTCTGCCGGTATTAAAGGAATCTTAAACTTTGCTCCCGCGCTATTAGAGGTTCCACCGGAAATAACGGTAAAACAAATGGACATCACTTCAAAATTAAAAGAACTAAACTACTACCTGGATTGAGAATACCTTCCCGAAAACCTATCCAAACACTGTTAATTGGGGGGATATGTGGCGATTGTTCCTATCGAACAGAAGAGCAGCTCAATACTTTATCACAAAGCATCCTACTTTTTAACCTCCAACTTTCACGAATCCCGGACCAAAAACCCTACCCGGTCTAATGTAATGTTCCTCCCCTTTTTTTTCACGCGAGCTAACTTCAGTTCCCCACTAAAAGAACCGACTAAAACCCGAATGGAGCACTTCTGGATCTCGGTTTGTTTATAAATGGAGTTATTTATCAAACTCAGTTCCTTAACCACCAATCGGAAGCATGGTGAAGGTCACATGGAATCACTATATTTTTTAGTTCAAACCTTCTTCCCCTTACCTGGCTGCCGGAATTACCTCTACCACTAAGATTTTAAGGTTAAATCAGTTCTCAGGTTAGAGGCAGAGGGCAAAACAATGATGTACGGGTATGTTGAAAGAACTGAGTCAAAACTACTTCACGAGAGAAAGGAACAAATTTAATAGTAGAAGCTCGCAATGCATCCGTTCTTCAAAGATTGCCTATATGACGAGAGCCGCTTAGCGCCGGTTCAAAGGAGTGGATGAAATTGATATAATTTTGGATAATATTTGTGGTGTTAAACCTACTTAAAAAGGTACTGAATTAAAATCTTATGGAAACAAAAAATATTAAAGCCAGAGTTGACGGTATTGCCGTCCTGGATTCTCAGAGGAGATTCGAGTATCTCGACCAGTCCTTCGCTAGTTTATACGGTTATCAGGCCTCTTCGGATCTGATCGGCAAACCCTGGGCCGAGACCTTTGCCTTGCCTCAGGTAGAAAGGTTTGAAGAAGAACTATTACCGGCTATGGAAGATCAACAGAAATGGACCGGGGTTATCTCTGGCCTCAAGAGGGATGGAGTGAAGCTCGCACAGCAGATTTCAGTATTTCAACTGCAAAAGGACAAATTGGTTTTCCTGGTGAAGAATATCGCACCAAAGGGAAGGTCCGTCTTCAAAGTAGGCAGGCCGGAGTATAACTGGCCAGAAGCTATCGAATCTACTCCAGATATAGTGGCAATAATTTCACCGGACTACGAAATCGAGAAAATCAATTCTACCGGCGCCAAGAAGCTCGGCATGACGGCAAGTGAGATCGAAGGTGAAAAATGCTACGAAGTGGTACATAGGCTTGCTTCACCAATACAGGGTTGTCCCTGCAAACAGGCAATAGAGGCCTGTGAGGCTGGAATAGGCGAAGTCGCAGAGGACGGAACGAACTATGTCGTTACAGCTTTTCCTCTGGTGGACGAGACGGAAGAGTTAACTGCCTTTCTCCACACTGTAACCGGAGCAGGGAAAAATATACCCAGCGAACTGAAGGCGTGTGAGTTCTTCATCCGGGAACTAGCCAAACTAAAGGATAAGGATGATATTTACCCCTTCCTTTTACATTCCATTCGAGAAGTACTGGAGCCCGCGAAAATTACTCTTTACGAACAAAACCCGGAAGGACTGGAATGTTCTTTACAAAGAGGTTACAGGAGGAAAATGGTTGGGGAGAAGCTTTACAGGTCAGGTACGGGAGCCAGAGTCGAAGCGTTGAAAAATGACAGAAGCATCTATATTCCGGACGTAGAGACGAGTGAAAATTTCATCAGATACGACCCGGAGGTAAAGTGCGAGTTCGTAGCACCGATCTCTTCTTCTGAAAGAAGATTTGGTGTTCTGGACATCAGAAAGCTGGAGTCCGATTCCATAACCCCTTCGGAGAGAAACCTGATCGAAATTATGGCTTCCGAAGTCGGGAAAGTACTGGAAGACCTATCTCGGAGTCAATCAGACTAACTACGAGCTCCAAATAGCCTACTCGGAAAACAGTTCCGTCGACAGGTACCGCTCGCCCGTATCGGGCAGAATTACAACGATTCTCTTTCCTTCATTCGCCGGTCGCTTCGCCACCCGTACGGCTGCTTTTGCTGCCGCACCCGACGAGATTCCGGCCAGTATCCCCTCTTCCCGGGCCAGTCTCCTCGTCATCTCTTTTGCCTTGTCACTATCAATCCGGACTACCTCGTCAATAATCTCCCGGTTCAGTACCTCGGGTACGAATCCAGCTCCAATTCCCTGGATCTTGTGTGACCCCGCCTCACCACCGGACAGCACCGGCGATTCCTCCGGCTCAACCGCTATGGATTTGAGTCCCGGGTTCTTTTCTTTTAGCTTTTCAGATACGCCGGTAATGGTACCTCCGGTTCCGACCCCGGCGACGAAAATATCTACTTGACCGTCCGTATCCTCCCAAATTTCCTCGGCGGTGGTCTTTCTGTGTACGCCCGGGTTCGCCGGATTCTGGAACTGTTGAGGCATGAAATAATCGGGATTCGAATCTACAAGCTCTTTGGCTTTTTCTATAGCACCATTCATTCCGTCATCACCAGGGGTCAACCTGAGGTCCACTCCAAAAGCTTTCAGAAGGTCGCGCCGTTCCTGGCTCATCGTGTCGGGCATGGTGAGAATAAGCTTGTACCCCTTAGCCGCGCAGACAAAGGCAAGTGCCACACCGGTGTTACCGCTCGTCGGCTCCACCATGACCGTGTTCTCTTCTATTTCTCCGGATCGTTCCGCTTCCTCTATCATATTTACTCCGACCCTGTCCTTGATGCTGCCGCAGGGATTGGCCGATTCCAGTTTCGCCACTACTTCTCCCTTTGCCGCGTCCGTGACTTTATTCAGCCTGACCAGCGGGCTACCGATCAACTGCGTTACGTCATCCGCTATTGCACTCACACCTATCACTCCTATTTTGCGTTAACCTTGTTTGGTTGTAAATTTTAGACCTAAATATTCTTTCTAGCCGAATTCTTCTATGTCCGAGTTAGCAACCGCTTCAGAAATTAAGTCGTCGGTTTCCAGAGATTGTTCAATTTCCCTGACCTCATTCAGTGATGCTTTGGTTTCCGGGTGCTTTGGCCTCATGTATACGCAACAATCCCGTGACGATCTCGATGATATTTCATAGGTTCCGATCTCTCTTGCCCTGTACTCTATCTCATGTTTATCCATGCCAATATTCGGCCGATAGATCGGGACCGACGAAGATACGGACTCTCCTGTAGCCCGGAGGTTTTCCAGAGTCTGGGACGAAACCTGAGCAAGACTGTCCCCGGTCACCACTCCCTTCGCGTTCTCCTGGCCCACAATTCTCTCAGCGGCCCTGAGCATCGTTCGTCTGTAGAAGATTATTCGTAATCGCTTCGGGGCCTTAGTTATTATCTTTCTTTGGATCGACCTGATATTAACGAGATACAGTTTACCCCACCCCTGCCACGAGGAAAGAACTTCCACTACCTCCCGGACGTTTTCCTGCGAAGCCCTATCCGTTCGGGGAAATGAATGAAAATGAACAAATACGACGCCGGCACCACGTTTCATCATCTTCCAGGCCGCCACGGGAGAATCTATCCCGGCAGAGATCAAACTAACTATCTTTCCCGCCGTGCCGACCGGCAATCCCCCGGGTCCATCTATCTTTCTCTTGTAAACAAATACTTCACTGGACGTTACTTCCAAGTAAAGTGTGAAGTCCGGCTCTTCCAGATCCACCTCTCTCGGGCTTCCTCTTTGTTCATATCGCTGTTGCAGGTGAGCTCCGACCTCTTCGTTTAACTCTACCGAATTTAGGCGGTAATTCTTGTCGGATCGTCGGGAAGCAACTTTGAACGAGCTAAAATCCTCCGACCTGACGAGTTCCCAGGCCTCTTTCTTGATCGAATCCAAATCACGGGAACAGGTCCGAACGAAGGCATAATTTGCGATTCCAAAGACCCTGTTTACTCGCTCCTCGTATTCGGAGAGCTTAGCCCCGTCCGTCCCGCCGAGCTCAACAAGAACTCGACCGTATTTCCGTCTGACACTCTCGAAACTTAATCCATCCAGGGCGGAGCAGAGGTTATCGACAAGTTTTTCTTCGAAGTACTCTCGATTATCACCTTTAAGTGCAATCTCGCCGTAATGAACCAGGATACTGTCTACATATTCTTTTTCCTTCATTTCAGACTTTCCCGAGACCTTAACTACCCCGGAGATACTTTAGAACTTCCACCAGTTCCTCTATCTTATCTTCTCCCTTACCTTCCTTAACTGCTTCCGACACGCAGACCCGCATGTGGTCTTTCGTCAGCAAATTGGCGAGTTTGGAGAGCGACGATTGGACTGCAGCTATCTGCTTAAGTATATCTATACAGTATCTTTCCTCTTCGATCATCTTCTCAATTCCCCTGGAGTGCCCAATGACGGTTCTAATCCGATTTAGCGCTTCCTGTTTCTCCGTCGGCAATTGCTCCAGGCTTCCTTTCTCACCGTCCGTCTTTTCTTCCAATTCCTCTTCTTCCACTTCCAGTCCGCTATATTCTGCACAGGCCATAAAATATCACCCTACCAATCTTTTAGAGACTTCAACAAGGTAACCGTCAATAGAACTACCAGTAAAACACCAACCACCCAGAACAGAATCATTGGACCGAAAGCCCAGAATCTGCCCGCCATGTGGTGCCCCCAGCCCTGGTTTTCCGTATGGGCAATTGCGGGCAAAGCCGGCACCAGACTTACCATAAGCGTAGCTAACACGTATCCAACGTACCCGTTGATAATTTTCATGATATCCACTCTCCTAAGCTTACGTCGTGTTTATGTAAATTATCCAATTCGCTTTGAAAACCGTTCGATAAAACCAGGGATCAACTTTCCCAGCGGGGAAATTGCCCTTTCCGACCTTGGCTCGCTCTCCACCCTTTCTTTTTATGGAAGACAAAAAGGGCTCGGGCTGAGAAAATTCCAGTGAAGCGGCGCATATGTTTGACCGAATCGGGAATTACCTGAGGCAAGCCTCAGGTAATTCCCGGTGAGGGATATTACCATAACCAAATGAGATTAAATATTCATGCACAATACCTCCTGTAAGGCAGAACGAGTATCATGAACAGAACAGTTTGAGCACGCGAGTCGGAAATTTCTCGGCCCGCAAAGCCCGATTGTCGATCACAAACAAGGACCGACGAAATGGTGGAGTCGTGCCCGCTCACCTCGATGTTCAGCTTTGACTGAAAAGATTTTCCTGAACGGTTTCCAAAGCGAAAATCATATTCAACAATTGTTATCCCCTTCAGCACTTATCCTACTCTATAAAAACAAATTTTAAGATTCTGAACAAGCCTGAACTTGGATATTCAGCCTACTCCTCAAGGAACCTTTCCGGGTTATCTTCAAACCTCTTCTTGCAACCCGGTGCGCAGAAGTAGTAGGTCTTACCCTCGTACTCGTAGCTTGCCGGGGGATCGTCAACGCCTACTTCCATCTCGCAGACCGGATCTATAGCCTTTTTGCTCATTTTTCCCACCTCCAGGTGGTGTCAAGATTGGTAACTCGGGCTGATATCCACGCCCTTCAACCTGTTCGAATTGGTCACGACGTTTACCGAAGAAAAGGCCATCGCCATTTCCGCGATTGCCGGATGGAGCAGACCCATGACAGCTATCGGAATGGCAACTGTGTTGTAGAAGAACGCCCAGAACAGGTTCTGCTTAATCTTGGCGAAGGTGGCTTCAGAGAGCTTGACCGCCTTTACAACTGCCGAGAGGTCTCCTTTGACCAGCGTTATGTCGGCCGCCTCTATCGCGATATCCGTTCCCGATCCAATAGCTATTCCGACGTTTGCCTGCTTAAGTGCCGGTGCGTCGTTAATTCCGTCCCCGACCATGGCGACGTTCTCGCCCTGATCCTGAAGTTTCATGACCTCGTCCCGCTTCTGGTCCGGCATGACCTCCGCAATAACTCTATTAATCCCGACCTGACTGGCAATGGCTTTGGCTGTGCGTTCGTTGTCACCGGTTATCATGACCGGCTCCAGGCCGAATTCCTTCAGCTCGGCTATGGCATCAGCCGAGTCTTCCTTGATCTGGTCGGCAACGCCAATTACGCCGAGAACTTCCTGATCCTTCGCGACGAGCATGGCCGTTTTTGCTTCCCCTTCCAGTTCTTTTACCTTCTGGGTAACTCCACCGAAGTCGATTCCGTTTTCGTCCATGAGATCACGATTTCCAACGAGCAACCTGTTACCGTTAAGCTTCGCTTCTATCCCCTGACCGACCAGCGCCGAGAAGTCGGATACTTCTTTCAGGTCCAGATCTCTTTCGTTCGCCGCTTCGACTATGGCCTCGCCAAGCGGGTGTTCCGATCCTTTCTCGGCAGATGCAGCCAGGACCAGAATTTCCTCCTCCGAGCCGTCGTTCGAAATTACGTCCGTAACTCCGGGCTTACCTTCGGTTATAGTTCCCGTCTTGTCCAGGACGATCGTCTCTATATCCTTCATGGTCTGGATCGCTTCGCCCTTCCTTATCAAAACTCCATTCTCAGCTCCCATGCCGGATCCGACCATGAGCGCGGTCGGGGTCGCGAGACCGAGAGCACAGGGACAGGCAATTACCAAGACGGATATCCCTGCGAAAAGCGACAGCGATATTACGCCAAGGGTCGGATCTACCCAGGGGATGAAGGAAGATGCCCAGACTGCCAGTCCCTGAAAGGTCCCAGAGAATCCGAGCCACAACGTTATAGTTATCAGGGCGATACTTATTACTGTCGGAACGAAGAACGTCGTTACCCTGTCGGCGAAGTTCTGGATCGGAACCTTGGTTCCCTGAGCTTCCTCGACCAGCTTGACCACCTGGGACAGGAAGGTATCTTCACCAACTCCGGTAGCTTCCACCTTGAGAACTCCCTGCTTGTTTACGGTTGCCCCTATCACCTCGTCACCTTCGGTCTTCTCCACCGGCATAGACTCGCCGGTCGCTATCGACTCGTCGACCGAAGATTTGCCGTCCTTCACAACACCGTCGGTCGGTATCTTCTCTCCGGGGCGAACTATCATCAGGTCTCCAATATCGACTTCGTCAACCGGTACTTCCATCTCTTCCCCGTCCCGCTGTACTCTGGCGGTTTTTGCCTCGAGACTCATCAGTTTCTGGATTGCCTCCGAAGCTCTTCCTTTCGCCTTGGTCTCTATGTATCGTCCGGTCAGGTGAAACCCCATGATCATCGCTCCAACGCCTGAATAGTTAAGGAGATGGGGGGCAAGATCGAACTGACTGAGCACCGTGACGTAACCGGTGAAGTAGGCCGTCGCCGATCCCATCATTATCAGAGTATCCATATTGGGGGCAAGGTGACGGGCGGACTTGAAGCCGCTACGCAGCGTCTCTCGGCCCATCCAGAGTAGCGCCGGGGTCGCAAGAAGTATCATTCCTGCGTCGTACACAAGCGGCGAGGGCCACTTAACTCCGGTGATCATCTCCGGGACCATCCAGGCGATTATCGGAGCGACGAAGGCCCAGGTCCACCACATCTTGCTTTTTGCTTTCTCAACTTTTTGCTGGCTTTCCTCGAGCTTGCTTCGCTCCTTTCCGGCTCCAGCCGAAGTAGATCCTTCTTTGACCCCGTACCCGGCATTCTCTACTGCCTGCCTGAATTCGTCGTAACTAACTTCACTCGGATTGAAGTTCAAAGTCGCCTCCTCGGTTGTCAGGTTTACGTTAGCCTCTTCAACACCTTCGAGGTCTGCCAGTGCACCTTCAACCGCCTGAGAACAGGAAGCACAGGTCATTCCCTCGATGTCGAGTTCGGCTTTTCCCTCTTCTCCCTCGGCTAACCGGTAACCTGCTTTCTCAACCGCCTCTGCCATATCGTTTTTGCTGACTTCCTCAGGATCGTAAGCCAGTGAAGCCTTATCCGTTGCGATGTTTACGTTCACGTCTTCCGTACCCTCCAGGTCGGCCAGTCCTTTCTCTACTGCCTGAGCACAGGAGGCACAGGTCATTCCTTCTATATCCAGATCCGTCTTTTCCTTCTCCTCTACGTTCTCTTCCTTTAAGCTATCCTTTTCTTCTTGACTTTCCTCATTATTATTCATAAAACTACTCACCTCCGACCCCACCCCTGGTGGGATCACTTAAGAGTAAGGAAACATATTAAGGCTTTCAAGAGCGAACTAAAATATCTTATATTCTAAAGCTTTCTTGATTTAACTAATTTGACCCGTTATATTATATCCCAGTAAAATTCTAGGGGCAGTCCCCCAGGGGTGGGATTATTTCAACGAAACTAACTAATAATAAATGGTTCGTATATTTTCTTATTATTCTGGGCGTTCTGAGTTTCGCTATCTACGGTTTTATTCGAGCCGGACGATCACAACCTCCTAAGCTCGAAGCGACTCCTTTAAGCCACGATTTCGGTGAAATCCGGCCAGAACCGACAGATAAACAGTTCGAACTGAAGAACACTGGAGAAGAGCTTCTACAAATAACTCGGGTTACCACCTCGTGCAGCTGTACATCCGCGGAAGTGGAAGACCGAGAAATCGAACCGGGAAATTCGACTAATCTTATGGTTACGTTCGACCCAACTACAATGGACCCCCCATAAGGGGTGAAGTGTTGCGAATAATCTACATCCAAAGCAACGATCCTGATCAGGAGGAAACAACAATAGAGATCACGGCAAACGTCTCGGGTGGTGAATGAGTTGAACCAAAAAGAACCGTTCTTATTTTTATTAATAATACTTTCCGTGTTGACATTTTCTATTTCGGGCTCCGGAATTGATTTAGCTAAGGACGAAGCAATTGTATATTACAACAAAGCCTGCGCTATATGTTGCTCTACAACCTTGCCTTCGTCGTTCCGCTTATAGTGATATTACTCGGAGTAGCAAACAAAAGGACGGCCGGCCGGTTGAGCAGGTGGCAGGCCGGGAACAAACGGCAAATTAAATTGGTCACGGGACTAGTAATGGTTGGTTTAGGTATAGGAATTTTATTATGGCTATTTTAACTTACGGGAAGCTTTGCCCGAATTTACTGGAAGGGAGGTAGTAATCGCAATGAACCTATCTAAAAGGACTATTTACATCGTTAGTGGAGTAACCATAGCCGGCTTGATACTGGCGTACTTCTTGATCTTCGGTTTTGGAAATAAAGGAACTTTCGCGGGCGAAATAGTTGTCAGGCCGATGGAATACGACCTGGGTAACGTACAGTATAGTGGAGGAATAGTTCAGCGGGAAGCCAACCTGGAAAATAGAGGAGAGGAAAATCTGAAGATAAGCTCGATTAAGACTTCCTGCGGCTGTACAAAAGCACAGATAATTCGAGGCGGGAACAAGAGCAAAAAATTTGGAATGCACCCCAACACGCTGACTTGGTCCGAAACCATACCTCCTGGAGGGAAAGCTACCTTAAGGATCTTCTACGATCCGGCCGCTCACGGTCCCGAGGGAACCGGTCCTTTCCGCAGGGCGGTCTGGATTAAATCGAGTGATTCGGACCGGGAAAAAGTCGAAGTCCGGATTCAGGGGAATGTGACTAGGTAGAGAAATTTCTCCGAAGAGACTTGTCCGAAGTATAACAATTGTTATAATAGTTTAGGTTTACCTAAACTTTTGGGTGATTAAGATGTTATCCAGTTTTTTAATAACTTTCAGAGAAGGCCTGGAAGCCGCATTGCTTATTGGAATTATGGTAGCTTATCTCTCCAAGATAGATCAGGGAGAGTTCAATAAATATATTTACGTCGGCGCTGCGGTAGCGATTGGTGCAAGCGGACTGCTCGGATGGCTGTTCTTTTCAGCCGCAACTTCACTGGGAGAAACCCAGCAGGAGATATTCGAAGGTGTGGCCTCACTTTCAGCAGCTCTGGTCCTTACGTACGTCATTGTCTGGATGGCCCGTTCTTCCCATTTAATCAAAGATAGAATAGAACAGAGAATCGATACTACCTTGTCGCGGGGGAAGCTCTTCGGTCTCGTGACCGTCGCTTTTCTCGCCGTTTTCAGAGAAGGAGTTGAAACCGTTCTACTGGTGGGAACCCTTGCAGTGCGTTCTCCCTACAGGACGGTGATAGGTTTCGGCATCGGTTTATTCGTCGTGCTTGCCCTCGCCGTCCTCGCATTTCGAGGAGTATACCTGCTGGATCTGGAAATCTTTTTCAAAACCACGAGCGTTATCCTGGTCGTCTTTGCGGCGGGACTGGTTGCTTACGGTGTCCACGAATTAAATGAAGTCGGTCTAATACCTCCTGTAATCGAACACCTCTGGAATACCAACTTTTTAATAAACGAGGACGGGGTCTTTGGGTCCATCCTCACCGCCTTGATCGGTTACAACGCCAACCCTTCACTTACGGAGGTACTTGCTTACGTCTTTTACTGGGTGAGCGCGGGGTCCTTCCTGCTGACGACTGTTTTCAAACCGCTCGGAAAAGCGAAGTCGTCAGAAGCATGACCTGTCGAAACCAAAATGGGGCAACGAGGGTTAAAACGGGGGAGAAATTAAGGTAAGAGTCCAACGTATCGTCTCCATCGAAAATTGCCAGAGTTAGAAAGCTTTTAAGTTAATCCTCCTGACTGCCGCTTTTTTCCAGGGACAGCGGTTCATTCATGCTTCCCGTCCGGTAACCCTCGAGGTCGAGAGTGACGTAGTTGTAACCGAGTTCTTTTAGATGAGAGACAACTTGCTTCCTAGAATTAACCAGGCGATCGAAATCCTGCCCCCGGATCTCTATTCTTGCAATATCTCCGTGGTGGCGAACGCGAAACTGGTTTATTCCCAGCTCCAGCAGGAACTCTTCCGCCCTTCCCACCCGGTCGAGCTTCTTTTCAGTAATCTCTTCCCCGTAAGGGAACCGCGAGGCAAGGCAGGCGAAAGAGGGCTTATCCCAGGTTTCGAGCCCAACCCGTTTGCTGAACTCACGTATCTCCTCCTTGGTTAGCCCGGCTTCCTGAAGCGGGCTGGCAATGCCCAACTCTTCTGTCGCTCTTGTCCCTGGTCTATGACCCTCTGTATCGTCCTGGATCGTGCCGTCCACCACTTTATTGATACCCTCGCGTTCCGCAAGGGCCTTCAGGTCTTCAAAGAGCTCTTTCTTACAGAAATAGCACCTATCGGTGGGATTCTCCCTGAAATTGGGATTCTCGGTCTCGGATGACTCCATTTCCTTCCACTCTACCCCCAGCTTGTCGGCAAGCTCCCTGGCCTCTTTTCTCTCGTGGTCGGGATAGGCTGCCGAACTGGCGGTCACGGCCAGGACTTGATCAGGCCCAAGGAAGTCGACAGCTGCCTTCAAAAGAAAACTGCTGTCGACGCCACCGGAAAAAGCCACCAGGACGGACCCATAATTCTCCAGATTAGTCTTTAGTCGGTTTATCTTTTCCGAGTCCTGTAAATCAGTTAAAGCTTTCATTTATTGGCAAACTCCCTTCAGTTATCAAGTAATTCAAGCAATTCAAATTCTCGTTATCTTTTTCCAATTTAATTCCTCACAACTTAATAATGATACGCAGCAATGGTCCTTTCAATATAGATAAGCTGAGCGGGCTTTGAGGCCTCTTATAAATGATCAAACTCATTTCTTTCACCAATTTTATATAGCAAGACGTAATACGAGACCAATAATCTCATTTGAACTCATATGCCTCCTGACGCTTACCTGGCAACTGATCTAACCTTTTAAGCTTGGACGTAGACGAGATCCCGACAGCCAGGTAAGTGTCAGGAGGCATTTAAAAAAATTAACAATTAAGTATGGAGAGTTGGAGAAGGAAATGAGTCAAAAATATTCCATTTTTTGGTATCTCAGTTATCTCACCAGTGCTGTCATAGGTACTCCAGTCAGAACCTACTATCTACCGCTACTTAGCAATTTATCAATTTATCCAACTTTATAAGATAAACAAAGGCAAAACCCCGGTAGTCAGGTATCAAAATTCGTCCTGAACCGGAGAGGCTTGATCTAGTGGTAATCGGCTGATTAGTCTCCTAGATAGAATTAAACCGAATGATTTACGCCATTCGCCTAACCGGCATAGGGATACAATTGAAATGGAATAACAATTTTTATAACATCCACTATCGAAGTTTTTTGGGTAAAAAAACGAAACGGTACAAACCCGGAACCGGGGGGTTAAATGAATAAGAAAGCAATTATCGCCTGCGGCGCGTTGTACGGGGAAGTAAACGAATTACTGCTATCTCGAAATGACTGGGATATCGTGTTTCTGCCTCAGGGACTACACGATAAGCCAAATAGTTCGACGATGAGACGGCGAATACAGGATAAGATAGATGAACTCGAGGGCAGGTCCGATTACGACCGGATTGTGCTTGGCTACGGGTTATGTGGAGGTGGTGTAGAAGGGCTTTCCACGTCAGGATCGAAATTAGTTGTGCCAAAAGTGCACGATTGTATACCCCTGCTAGCCGGGAACGAAAACCTAAAAGGGAACATGGCCGAACCCGGGACCTATTACTTGAGTAGGGGCTGGATAGACTGTAGCAGTGACGCTTACAAGGAGCATTTGTTCTTCTCAAACCAGCTGGAAGACTGGAGAAGCAGGTTCCTGGATTACAAGAACGATGCAAAAGAATCAATTCTGGTCAATAACGTAGGTTGGTGGTTTAACAAGGAAAGGCTCGATCCCGAAAAACGGGAAAGGGGAAAGTTCGACAGGGAGACCAGCCGGAAGATAACTCTCCAGTGCATCGGTAACTACAGGACCCTGGCGTTGATTGAGAACAACTTGTTAGAAACAATACACACGGATTACGCGAACAGAATGTACGAATTTTTGTCCGAGCTTTTTACAGGGGCAGGCAAAAGAGATATCGAGCTCAAAAGGCTCTCTGCTTCCCTGGACCCACTAAAAGAGGTCCTGTTTCACCCGAGTACTTCCGGATTAACCCACATACAACCAGCCAATAAGCCATTAGAAATTGAGGAGAAGATTTAACTAAACCGGGATAGGCAAAATAGCTTTTCTACCGCACCGATTAACTCACAAAAGATAAAAAATCTCGGGTCCCCAATCAGCTTCTTATGTGACCTCAGATTGTTGGTTCCTTTCCCCACCTCCGGTTTCTCTAGTCAAACCGGAAGATCCCAGTCCACCAGTGTGACCCTAACTCTTTTGGTTATACCGCGGTGTTTGCGCCAGAACCGATTGAAAAACCCGCTGCCAATACTATATACTGTTTTTATGTGAAATATTTTTCACGCTTTTTGTACCGGAAAGGGGGTAAGAGATGACGACGCGGGAAACTCAGCCGGATCTGAGTCCAGGAGATCAAAAATATCATCTGTTTTTTGAAAGTCTCGCAAACCGTTCCAGAATGGAAATTCTTTCCTCGTTAAAAAGAGGTCCAAAGTGCGTAAAAGAACTGGCCCACGATTTGGGACGAGAAAGAAGTAGCGTTTCCCACGCATTGAGGGAGTTGCTACGTTGCAATTTAGTCTTTGTCAATAAGAAAGGTAGAAAAAGAGTATATAAATTAAACGATGATACTCTCGAACCTCTACTGGAACTCGTGGATGCCCACGAAAGAAAATACTGTAACGAATGCGTGAAACTTTTAAATTAATCTGTAGAATTCCGATCGTAGGTCTACTCAATTAATTTTTCACAGGCATAATAATCTAGGAGGATAAAATGGTTAAACGAGAAATTATCGATATCGACGAGGAAAAATGTACCGGTTGCGGAGACTGCATTCCCTCCTGTCCCGAGGGAGCACTCCAATTGATAAACGGAAAAGCCCGACTCGTAAACGAAACATTCTGCGATGGCCTCGGTGCCTGCATAAATGATTGTCCGGAAGATGCCATAATTATCGAAGAACGGGAGGCCAAACGGTACGACGAAAAAGCTGTCGCAGAAAAGATGCTCCAAAAAGGGGACGACGTCCTGAAAGCTCACCTCGAGCACCTGGAGGAACACGGACAGGAAGAACTTCTGAGAGAAGCTCTGAATTACCTTCGAGACCAGGAAACGGAAATATCCCTTCAGAAATTCGAAAACGAATCTCCCAAAGTGGGAGTTGCAAACAGTGGCTGCCCTGGCGTAACTCCAAAAGAATTAGAAACCAAAGAGAAGGACGAATCACCTGATCTAGGAACTTTCTCCCACCTTGAGCAATGGCCCGTACAGCTAAAGCTTTTACCAACAGAAGCCCCTTACCTTAAGGGAGCGGAACTGCTTATTGTCGCCGATTGCGTCCCATTTGCGTACGGAAACTTTCATAACGACTTCCTCGAAGGGAATAAAGTGGCGGTTGGTTGTCCAAAACTCGACGACGCGGATTTTTACACCGAAAAGCTAACTGATATCTTGAAAAATAACGATATAAATAAATTAAAGACAGTCCACATGGAAGTCCCCTGCTGCTTCGGAATGAATAAGATAGTGGAGGAAGCCACGAAAGCCACCGGCAAGGACGTAGAGATGAAAGAGGTAACCATTTCCGTCGAAGGTGAGATTAAAAATCAGAAAAAGGCCAACTTTTAACTCGGACCAGGGCTGAACGGATCTATCGAGGGGTGAGCTATAATGGACAAAAAGTGTCCCGGTCAGAGTTCGAGACGAATGATTCCCGATCAGGTCGTCAGCGAGCTGGAGTGCCCTGAATGCGGATACCAGGTCGAATTTTTTCCGACGGACAGCTCTCGGGCCTGTCCTGAGTGTGGAACACGAGTTGAGAAATCCAGGGACCAGCTCAGGAACGATCTCGCCTGTGCAGATTGGTGTCCCTCTGCGGAAGAATGTTTAGGGCCGGATTTCTCGAAGGTCAAAAAGGTACTAGAAGGTAAACAGGTCGAAACTCTCCAGGCATTGTTGGATTCCATTCCCGACACCGAAAAAGATGTTAAGGACTTTTTTAGAAAGGCTCACCGGGATTGCGAGGACGAAGAATTCCTTATAGATACTGAAAAAAGCGTAAAACCCTTAAAAAAAGCCAATCCCGAACTGCACGAAAAGGTCGTAAAATATTATTCCGAATTTACAAAAGAGAGTGATTGAACGGTTAACCGATTTTAACTAGAAGAAGAGAAACACTGACCCACCAAAGGGCGGGTCCTAACAGTTCTCCTTCAACAGTCACCCGGGGAGAACAATCCTCCCTATAAATTCATTTAGAAGTCAGGTTAAGTACCGAACAAGTCTTTCTTTAAAATCAATTTCCAATATATTTCGAATAGAGGCTTCTGGCCACCTTTTCCTCTTCAGTGCCCTCAATTATGGCCCTGCCATCCCTGAAGACGTTTATCCGGTAATCCTCGACTTCAAATCGCAGCAAGACATCCCTGG
>JAGXKX010000139.1 GCA_018335015.1 Candidatus Bipolaricaulota bacterium | reverse complement strand
TTTCTCCCCCTTGAAGGGAACATTTCATTAACTCTTTTCCCTTCGATGGGGCCATTTCCATCCAGTCTTTCCTCTCCCTTGATGGGAACATTTCTTCCGTACTTTTCCTCCCCCTTGATGGGGGAGGATTAAGGTGGGGGTGCAGTTAAAGCGGAGGCCCAATAGATGAAGTTGTGATTACGAAGAATGATTAATGCGGAAGGTAAGCTTAAGAAAGAATGATTAACATGAAACTTACGGTCTAAACGACGAAAGAGTCTCCTTAGCTTGCTCTACAGTTGATAAGGTAATTTCTTTCGCCTTTCCCAGATAAGTTTCGGGTGTAAGGTTCTTCAACCTTGCCCTTTCGTTAGTCGGAAGCGGTAACTCGTCTATTACCTCACCCACCATCTCCGCGTCGAGCTTTTCCCCCCGGGTCAATTCTTTCACGACCTCGTAGGCATCCGAATGACCGTATTTTCTCAGCGAGGTCTGCCAGGCCTCCGCCAGTACCTCCGGATGATCCGCCAGGTCGTTTCTCAGGGCCTCCCGGTTGGGCTCCACCTTGCCCAGACCTTTCTGAACGCTTTTGTAACCAATCAGAGCGTGAGCGAAAGCAACTCCTACGTTCCTTCGGACCGTCGAATCCGACAGGTCGCGCTGGGTCCGTGAGGTAGTCAGGTAATCCGCGAGAAATTCTAGGTCCGAATTTGCCTTGCTAAGGTTACCCTCGCCGTTTTCGAAATCTATCGGATTCACTTTCTGAGGCATCGTCGAGGAACCAACCTCCGAATCCTTCTGCTTCTGAGAAAAATAACTCTGAGAAATGTAGGTCCAGCAGTCGCGGGAAAGGTCTACCAGTACGTTGTTAATCCTTGATATAGCCTGAAACAGGTTCGCCATGTTGTCCCTCGGCTCTATCTGGGTTACGGTCTGGTTCGGCTTCAATCCGTATTCTCGAACGAACTCCCGGGCAAAATCCAGCCAATCAGTATTGGAGTAACTGTCCGAGTGAGCGTTCAGGTTGCCTGTTGCCCCGGATAGTTTACCGGTTAGTTTCTCTCTTGCTTCTTCCAGGTTTTCCAATCTTTCCACGAGCCGGGAGAGAAATACCGCAAATTCCTTACCCATAGTAGTGGGAGTAGCAGGCTGACCGTGTGTCCTCGCCAGCATGGGCATATTTGCATTGTTTTCCGCCAGGGTAATCAGGCTTTCCGAGACCTCTACCAGTCTATCAATAAGCTGGCCCGTCGCCCCTTTTATCAAACTGGCGTAAGCCAGGTTGTTGACGTCTTCCGAAGTCAACCCAAAGTGGACAAACGGTATCAATTCGGCGAGGTTTCTGTCCTTGAGTTCTTCTCTAACGTAGTATTCCACCGCTTTTACGTCGTGATTGGTCGGCGGGATGTCCCTGTATCCTTCCGTTTCAATCCTGGCAATTGTCCTGGCGTCGTCCAGATCGAACTCCTCGTGAATCTCTCTTAGGCTTTTTTCCGGTGGGTCGATCGGTATTTCTTCCAGGCTTCCCAGCTTGACCAGGTACTCTATCTCTACCCTCACCCGTTCTCCGTCCAGTGCCTTCTGGGAGAAGTACGGTAGCAACTCTTCCACTCTGCCCCGATACCTGCCGTCCAGGGGTGAAATGGTCTCCAAATCCGTAAACTTTTCGTCACTCATAACGAACTAATTATGCCAGGACGGGTAGGGAAATCGCAAACAGTTTTAGGGAGGGAGATTTTCTTCCGCACTTTTCCTCCCCCTTGACGGGGGAGGATTAAGGTGGGGGTGAAGTTAAGAGGGAAGACCCATAGATGCAGTTAAGGTCAAGAAGAAGATTAATAGGGAAGTTGGTTAATAAGGACGATAAATAGGAGGCTGAAGGCTAACGGCCAGTAGCTGATAGCTGAAAAAAGAGAGACACCCCATAGCCAACTAAACGCCTAATCCTGTATCCAAACAGGTAACTGATTCCCGATACCCAACGTCTAATAAACATTGATTACCCATAACCATTTCTCTACCATCTTGTCGGAGATCTTATTATGACCAACATTGCCCTCTACCACGGGGAAGCTTACCAGAGAGAAAAAGCCGTCGAGAAGAGGATCACGGAATGGCGGGAAGAGCTATCGAACCCCGAACTCTACAGGTTCGAGGGTAGCCAGCTTGAACCGGAAAAACTAGAGCAACTTCTTGGCGGTTCCTCGCTATTCTCGGAAACGAAGATAATTCACGTCAGCCAGGCGGAAGAACTTACCGGCGAGGATGCTTTCCCCGAAATTATCGACAGCCATTCCCTCGAGACCGAAGCCCTGCTTTTCGAATCCGACTTGCTGAAGAAAAGCACCGCCCTTTACAAAGCAATAGCAAGCAAAGGCGAGACAAAGAAGTTCTCCGAACCGACGGGCCGGAACTTCCCGAAGTACGTATCCGAAATCATGGCCGAGCACGACGTCCGGCTGACCAGCGACGCAAAGAGGTGGATAATCCAGATAATGGAGCAGGACCTTTTGCGAGTGGAGAGGGAAGCGGAAAAGTTAAGCTTGTACAGGAAGGAAGGAAAAGTAACTCTGGAAGAAGCAAAGAAAGTCGTCTGGACAAAAGGGAAGGACAAAATGTTCGACTTCTTTGACGCCCTCTTTACGAAAGAAAACCGCGAGGCAATCGAGCTCCTGGAGGATATGCTGGACGAAGACGTGGAAGCAAGAAAGATATTCTTCATGCTGGCAGGAGAGGTACGGAAACTCATCAAAGTCGAATCCCTGGCCTCCGAAGGCCTATCCAACAAAAAAATATCCGACAAAACGGGCATCTATAACTGGTTGGTAAAAAAGAAACGAGGGCAGCTCAACAATTTTGAGATGGAGGAGCTGGAAGAGCTCCTTCACCAGCTCCATCGCCAGGATTTCAGGTTCAAACAGGGCAAAACGGACCTGGAAGACGCCCTGTTTCGTATCATTTACCAGACGTACCCGGCAAAGAATTAAAGCAACTATGGAGGCTCTCAGTGGCTCTGAGGGTAAATTTGTGGGGTTAATTGGGGTTCAACTTTTTTCTTAGAAATTGTCTACT
>JAGXKX010000059.1 GCA_018335015.1 Candidatus Bipolaricaulota bacterium | reverse complement strand
CCAAAGTTTTAACTACGAGTTTGATCGTACTTGTCCTCTTAATTAGTTCCTTTGCTCTCACTTCCTTCGGGCAAGAGGACGTAACTGAAGCAAAAGTAGTAGATTATCTCAAAAACGAAGTTGGTGACTGGAGTAATGCCAAATCAATTTTGTCCAAAGCAAACATTGAAGCGCCGGAGGGAGGATTCCCTTTACCCGCTCCTGAAGAAGACTTCACCGTACCGTTAGTTTGCCACGGAGGCGAAGGTAATCCCTTCTGGAATACGGTGGAACACGGGTACGAAACGGCCAAAGAGATGTTCCCCGTCAAAGGAACTATGTATAGACCCAGCGAGGAATTCCAGCCTAAATGGCAGCAAAATATACTGGTGGAACTTGCGGCTCAGAAGGACGTCGACGCAGTTGCCACTACTCTACCTCACGAGACCATGTTCGACGGGGTAGTTAAAGACCTCGAAGATCAGGGCAAAACGGTCATAGCGGTTAATTCTGACGTAGAAGATCCAACCCAGAACGCCAGGAGCGCTTACATAGGCCAGGAAGGCTACACGGCCGCCTACGAGATGGCCAAGGCAGTATGGAATAATTACTACCCCGAAACGATGGGACATGATCCTGACCCCGAAACAATCCAAATACTCATGCCCGAAGGTGCTCCCGGAGCAGGTTGGTGCCAGGAGAGGATCAGGGGCTTCAAAGACTTTCTGGAAGAAAAAGGCGTGGATGTCAACAGCCAAATTTACGAATTCGAGACGGTAATGAATCCCACAGGTCAGAAGCCCAGGGCAATGAGCGCAATAAGAAGCCATCCGGACGCCACTCTAGTTCTGGCGACTCAAACTGTCGGCGGAACGTACCTGGCCATGGAAGAACTCGGCATGGACCCCGACGACTTAGTAGTAGTCGGACACGATCTGATTGACAAACTCGTAGAGGGAATCGATAAAGGCTACATAGAAGCAACAGTCGACCAGCAACCCTTCCTGCAGGGTTTCTATCCGGTAGTCGAGTCGTACTTCCACGCGATGTTCAACATGACCGTATACGACATCTACACGGGCGGGAAACAGATAGACAAGGAAGACGTCAGTATCGCCTACGAATTCCCGAGAATCATAGGATAAAGTGTCAGTTTCTCTGGAATTAGAAAGAGTAAATTGAACGTTTACCACGGCAGGAGGTCCTACCGACCGACCTGCCGTGGCTAATATCACTGGAGTTAGACAGTTTATGAGACACTGTCAAATATGGGTCAGAGAAAATCGGTTCAAGGGACCAGCGAGGTAAAATGTCAGATAACAACCTCTTACACTGCGAAAATATCCATAAGTATTTTGGACAGGTCCATGCTCTCGAAGGGGTGGACTTTGACGTCGGCCAGCCCGAGGTAGTGGGACTGGTCGGCGACAACGGCGCCGGTAAGTCGACTCTGATTAAGTGCATTTGTGGAATTTTCCAGCCCACGAAGGGCGAGATACATTTTAAAGGCGAAGAGAAGGAGTTCACCACTCCCCAGGAAAGTCTCCAGGCCGGAATCGAATCCATTCAGCAGGACCAGGCGCTTGTCGAGGATATGGACATAAAGCGGAACTTTTTTTTAGGACGGGAACCGAAAAACTCCCTGGGACTTCTTGACCTGAAGGAAATGAGGCAGGCTTCCATGGATGGACTGAGTGACATGGGGCTGGAAATCAGATCTCCCGACGTCAACGTGAGGGAACTTTCAGGTGGTCAAAGACAGGGAATAGCTATAGCCCGTGCACTCCACTTCAACTTCGACCTGATAATCCTGGACGAACCGACCAACAACCTATCAATTAAGGAGTCGAAGAAGGTCTACGAGTACATCCAGCAACTCAAGCAAAATGGACTCTCTGCCATACTGATATCGCACGCGATTCAGGAAGTTTATCCGGTTAGCGATAGGATAGTCGTGCTGAGAAACGGCGAAAAGATAATAGATCAGGATCGGGAAGAGGTTGAAATGGAAGAAGTGGAAAAGGCAATCGTCGGCGGTGAGGGTGACGAGGACCTCGAGCATCTGCTGCTGTAACTAACGGTTTGCCAATACCGTCTTTTAAAGAACAAAAACTTTTGATCAGAGTTTTTCTTGGACTGAATCAATACAAGCGATACTTCTAATTCAATAAACAAAAAATTATCAAGAGAGGGAGATGAGGTGAAACAACTAAAAGAGTTCAGCCTATCCGCTGGGAAAAGCATTCTTACCTGGAAGGCGTTAAGCAGTTTTCTTTCCTTAGTAGCGGTACTTGCCTTCTTCTACTGGCAGGTTGGAGACATCCTTTTTAACAAGTCGATAATTAGAGGGTCATTACTCGATCTCGGGGTCAACTGGGCTATAGTAGCCATGCCCGTAGCCATGCTGATGATTTCCGGCGAGTTCGACCTGTCCGTCGGTTCCGTCTACGCGCTCGCCGCCGGGGGAATCTTTAAGCTGTTCCAGATAGGACTTCACCCTTTGCTTTCCTTTGTAATAATAATAGTTGCCTGTTCACTAATCGGATTACTTCACGCCTCGATAACGCTCAAGCTCGGCATCCCTTCGTTTATAACGACTCTGGCGGGCATGTGGTTCTGGAGATCCGTGGTTAATGCAATGTGGAGCTATACTCCTACGGCTCCGGCGGATGCCATAAACTACTTCGACAACGTTTTCGGGGTCAGAATGGGGGGAGGCTGGTTTTACTCAAAGTTCCTCTTCCTCATTGCCATCTTTGTCATCCTGTGGATAGTTCTCGAGCGAACTCCCTTTGGTAATTCGATTTTTGCGGCAGGAGGTAACTTCGAAGCAGCTCTTGCCCGGGGATCAAAGCCCCAGAGAACCAAGATGATCATGTTTATTTTAACTTCGACGCTGGCCGGGTTCGCCGGTATAGTTTCTGCAACCTCCGCCGGTGCAACAATGACCAACACGGCCATGGGGCTGGAGTTGTACATGATCGCTGCCGCCGTAATAGGAGGAGCGTCCCTAACCGGAGGTGTTGGAACTGTAGAAGGGGCCTTTATAGGAACTTTCTTGCTCAGGTACATAAATACCGGAGTAATACAGATGGGTATAGAATCTAAGTGGTTCCAGGGAATCGTCGGAGTGGTCCTCCTGCTGGCAGCCGTGTTAAACCGAAACTTCCGCAACAAGGTAATAAGGCGATTCACGTGACTGCTCCAGGGGCGCCTCATCAAGCTGAAACCAACATCGAGAATGAAGGAGTCAGTAGATTACTTACTGGCACAGACTATTGGGTCATCACCTCGAACGGCGATCTTAAAACGGGAGACTGGTTATGACTCGAAAAAAAGATAGGTTAGTCCGAAATATGGCGGCGATCTTCACTGTTTCTTTGGCCTTCATAATCGCCACAACCACCGCTCCGGCCCTGGGTGACACTGAAGAACCGAGATTTCCGTTCAAAGGTGCCAAAATGGTCTACAATGTAGAAGGAACCTCCACCCTGGGTTACCTGCTCGGGACTTTGACCTACACCGTCGAAGAAGTAGCCGAATCCTCCTACACTGTTAAAATAAGTTCTGAGGGGAACATAGACAAGTTGCCCAATCTGGTCAACCAGGAAGTCCGGGAGTTAGACAACAGCAGTCCTCTTTTCTTTTCCGGGTTGATCAAAGACTCCAACCACGTGGATGAGAGGGTTCTCGAAATCGGTGAACGACAAATCAAGGTAAATAAATATCACCTTGAAACGGAAAAGGAGTTTGGCAGGGAAAAGATAACCACCTCAGTCGCGGAAGAGGTAAAAATACCGCTAATCGTAAAATATAGCTACGGTGACAGATTTCAGTTGACAATTGAACTAGACAAAACAAACGTAAAATACTTACAGTAAACTAAACTACGAGTTTGAGCTTCCACTTTGAAAAATTTTTCCGAAAAAGGAGTGTGGAAGAAATATGGAGTTTTTACATTCACTTCCTAAATCCAAGGTTCTATTTGGTGATGGAAAACTTAAACAGCTGGGTTCGGAAGCCGCAAATTACGGCTCTAACGTTTTTCTTGTCACCGGGAAGAGCAGCATGGAGAAGCTGGGCTTTCTGGATAAAACAAAAAAATATTTGAATCGGGAGGGCCTTTCCTACACTCACTTTAACGAAGTCACGCCAAACCCTACTACTGAAACCGTTAATAAAGGAGCCCAATTGGCCTTGGGAGAGGGTTGTGACGTCGTCGTAGCCCTGGGTGGAGGCTCAGCGATGGATGCGGCAAAAGCAATTGCGGTGGTTGCCGGCCATAAACCAAACGGGGGAAGCGAAGATATTTGGGATTACATTTCTGCGGCCCAAGATGACTCCGAGCCAATTACAGAGGAGACTCTACCAATTATTACGGTTACCTCTACCTCGGGTACAGGAAGCCATGTTACACCTTATGCCGTAATCACGAATCCAGATACCGGAGGGAAGCCCGGTTTTGGTGGTCCTCCGATGTTTCCGGAAGTTTCCATTGTGGACCCTGAAATATTACTGGAGATGCCGCCAAAATTGACGGCTCTAACTGGTTTCGACGTTTATTCCCACGTCTCGGAAAACATCGTTTCGAAAGGAGATCACCCGACTGCCGACCCTTACGCCAAGGAAGCTATCAAGCTGGTCAGCGAGTACCTACCAATAGCTTATAATAATGGAGACGATCTCGAAGCAAGAGAAATGATGGCTGTTGCGGACACTTATGCCGGCCTTTCCAACACTATAGCCAGTACTGGCCTCCGACATGCCATGGAACACGCCGTTTCAGGCCATTACCCCGAAGTCTCTCACGCTCAGGGCCTAGCATCTCTCGCGATACCAATAATGGAATATAACATCGAACATGGAGACAAAAAGACTTTGGAAAGATACTCGAAGATTGCCAAACAATTCGGTGAGATAGACAAGGTAACCAGTCAAAAAGAAGATGCCCTAAAATCCGTAACGGCCTTAAATGATTTCCTTGGAAAACTTGAACTGGACAAAGGCTTGAGAGAGTTAGGGGTAGAGGATTCTTCCATTGAATCCATGGTTGAAGGAACGTTTGAGTACATGAAGGGAGATATTGAGCACAACCCGGTAATACCGGACAGACAAGACGTGAAGGAAATTTTCAAACAGGCAATGTGACTTACTCGAAGGGTAACTTCGGATTCGCAGATTTCACTGACGGTTGTTGCCACCGGCTTATTTGGCAAAAACAGTCGGAATTTTGAGGGTGAATTGATAAATGTTCTGTAAGATTTTTTTCATCGCTCATCAAGGAGGTTTATTATGAACGATATCGGTATTTACTACGCTTATTGGCTCGAAAATATGAAAGCTGATGTTATTCCTTACATCAATAAAGCGGGGGATCTGGGGTTCGACATTCTGGAAATTTATGCCGCCACTCTATACGACAAATCCGCCGACTACCGGTCCAGAGTAAAAAAAGCAGCGGAAGAGAACGACGTCGAATTAACTTTTAGCCTCGGTATGCGTAAAGATAGGGATATATCCTCGGAGGACCCCAAAGTTCGAGAAAAGGGGATAGATTATCTCGAAAGCCTCATCAAGATGGTCGACGAACTGGGTGGAGAATGCTTTTCCGGTATTCTTTACGGAGCCTGGGGAGCACCTTTTGACTCGGACGAGCTAGACAAAGAGGCCCACTTTAAAAGAAGCACGGAAAGCATGAAAGAAGTAATGGATACCGCCGAGAAATACGACGTATCCTGTAATATGGAAGCGGTAAATCGGTTCGAACACTTTCTCATCAATACAGCCGAAGAGGCAATGAATTACGTAAACGAGGTAGATCACACTCACTGTAATATCCTACTGGACACTTACCACATGAACATTGAAGAGGACAGTTTCTCCGAGGCACTCGAACGTGTCGGTGACAAACTGGGCTCCTTTCATATAGGGGAAAACAATCGTAAGCCCCCAGGGCAGGGTGGCCACATTCCGTGGGACGAAGTTTTCAATGCGATAAAAGAAATCGGTTACGAGGGTCGGTTGGTTATGGAACCATTTGTGATACCCGGAGGAGATATCGCCCAGGACATTGCTCTCTGGCGAGACTTGTCTGAGGGCGTGGACCTGGACGAAGAAGCCCAAAAAGCTCTGGAATTCACGAAAAAACACCTGAGTTGAATCAATACCCGAACTTAAAACGCATCATTGGTTTGGATTCAGGGTCTCAGGTTCGAACCTGAGATCGATTCTTACGATTGAGGCGAATCAAGCTTACTGTGCTTTTAACTGTCCCGACAAGAAATTCATATCAAATTAAGGAGGTATGATTATGAGTGTAAATGTTGGGTTAGTTGGCCTTGGTTTCATGGGAATGACGCACCTGAGCAACTATACCAAGATTGACTCAGCTAACATCAAGGCCGTCTGCGACCTAAACGAGGAAAAACTTGACCTGAGCAAGCAAAAAAGCCAGGGCAATATTGACGTCGGAGAGATGGGCGAGTTAGACGAAGATAGCATTAGTAAGTACACGGATTATAGCGAAATGATACTTAATTCGGAATTGGATATTATTGACATTTGTGTTCCAACCAACATCCACGCAAAATTGGCGGTGGATGCCCTCGATAATGATTTCAATGTTATGATCGAGAAACCCATTGCTATCGATTTACCCGACGCTCAAAAAATAGTTGCCGCAGCCGATGCATCTTCCGGTAAATGTATGGTGGGACAGTGTATTCAGTTTTGGCCAGAGTATCAGAAAATTAGAGAGATAGTTAATAGTGGCAATTACGGCTCTGTTGTCGTCGCGGACTTCACTAGGATATCTCCACTACCCGATTGGGCCTGGGAAAGCTGGTTACTTGACGCCAAGAAGAGTGGCGGGGCCGCGATCGACCTGCACATTCACGATACGGATTTCATCAATTCCCTTTTGGGAGAACCAGACGCGGTGTTTGCTAGCGGAGCGAAGGGTTCCACAGGTGGAATTGATTATATCTCTACTCACTACCAATACGACGACGGTCCCTCGGCAGTAACGGCTCGGGGTGGCTGGCCCTTTCCTTCCACCTTTCCTTTTGAGATGGCTTCCACGATTTTGCTGGAGGAGGGTGCAATTGAATTCAGTACTTTAGAAGATCCCACGTTAAAACTTCATCCACATGAGGGAGAGACAGTTGTTCCTGAAGTCGAGGAAGGTGACGGTTGGCTTAGAGAATTAGAATACTTTGTCGATTGTGTGGAAAACGACCGGGACCCCGAATTAGCCGGCCCGGCTGAAGCTAGCCAGTCACTGGAAATAGTTTTAAAAGAGGTAGATTCAGTAGCAAGCAGTGAGCCAGTGGACCTATAGAGAACAAAATCCCTGGATTTAGCTCATTAGCTAATTAGCCAACGATAAAGGGGATGAGTCTAAGGCTGTCTATTGTTTCAAAATGGGCCATAGATGAGCAGGAGGTGGAAGGGAGATTTCCCGACAAACCTTCTGCTCACTTGGACCATGCCCCGATACTGCTTACAATAACTGCAATAACTATAATCAGTCCCGACACGACATCCTGGTAGTAAGAAGAAATGTTTAATATATTCATTCCATTGGAAATGACTCCGAGGAGTATAACTCCAAGCAATGTTCCGAAAACCGTACCGCGACCTCCTTCAAAAGTGACCCCTCCTATTATAGCTGCGGCAAGAGCACGCAACGCATAACCACTTCCGACTCCGGCAACTACGCTACCCAGACGGGAGACCAGTACCAACGAGGCTAATCCCACCAAACCTCCACTAATTAGAAAATTGGAGATTTCGTATCGGCGTGTTTCGATGCCGGAGAGGAAAGCAAGTTCTTCGTTACCACCCATGGCGACTACCCGCCTACCGTACTTAGTGTACTTGAGCAAAACGTGAACCGCTGATACCACCACAACCAGGACAATAACCGGTACAGGAATCCCACCAATTTCCCCTCCACCCAGAAAATAGAATTTTCCTTGCATGCTCAAGAACTGCCCTCCGGAAACCACGAGAGATAGCCCCGAGTAAACAAAACTCATACCCAGTGTAATAATCAATGGAGGCACGGACTTATTCCAGCTTACTATTAAACCGTTAAAGAGGCTACCTACTACCGGAGTGAAAAATCCGGCTAATACGGCCAGAAAGACACTGAAGCCGTTCATAACCATGGTACAGGAAATGACGGCCCCTAATCCCATCATCGCCCCGATGGAGAGATCGATAGAACCTGAAATAAGCAACAGGGCCATCGACATTGATAATATTCCCAGTACTGTCGACTGTCTCAATATGCTTAGAAAGTTTTGTATTGTAAAAAATCTTGGATTTACCAGTCCAGCTGCTACTGACAACAGTAGAATAATTATAAAAAGAAAGAAAGTCTGATTTTTAAATAGTGATTTAAACCGCATTTGAGATTATCTCCTCTTCCGTTATCTCTTCCCCTGTCAGTTCCGCCACGATACTACCTTCTTTCATTACGAGTATTCGGTCGCTCATGGAAATCAATTCCGGCATTTCGGACGAAACCATAATTATTGCTTTACCTTTCTTGGCAAGACCCTGCATTATTTTGTATATTTCCGCTTTAGTATTTACATCTATACCTCTCGTAGGCTCATCAAAGATTAGAACATCCACGTCGGCGAAAAGCCAACGGGCCAGCACAACTTTTTGTTGATTCCCGCCACTCAAAAAACGAACTTCTTGTTCCAGGCTCGGCGTTTTGATTTCCAATCTATCCACATGCTCCTGGACGAAATCTTCCTCCCGACCCATGTCCAGGAAGACGTCTCCCAGCTTGTCCAGATCTGCAATGGTGACGTTTTCCTTTACACTCAAGCCCGATGCTAAACCACTAACTCGTCTATCCTCAGGAATTAACCCAAGCCCGGTAGCTATTGCATCCCTGGGGCTCAATATTTTGACCCGGTTACCCTGATATTCGAATTCCCCCTTTTCATAATCTTCTGCGCCAAAAATCGTTCGCACTAATTCCGTTCGTCCAGCATTAGCTAACCCGGCTATTGCAAGGATCTCCCCTTCTCTTACCTCGAGATCGACGGCCGGGGAATCTTCATCCTTCATTAACCCTTTTACCTGGAATAAAATATCGCCGATCTCAATCTCTTCTTTCTTATAAAACTTATCAATGGGGCGTCCCACCATTTCTCGTGAAATTAAATCTTCATCTATTTCCTCGGCGTCCACGTCATGAACATTGACGACTTCGCCATCCTTTAAAACGGTAATCCGATCAGAAATTTCCAAGACATCTTCCAGCTTGTGCGAAATATAAATAACCGATATTCCATTCTGCTTCAGCTCTTTCACCAGGTTCAATATTTTTTCAGTATCTTCTGGTGGAAGAGCAGCAACGGGTTCATCCATGATTAGGACCTTTGACTCAAGGGCCAAAGCTTTCAAAACTTTTACAAACTGCTTAGCTACCACGCCGAGTTCTTCCACCTTGACTGTCGGGTCCAGATCTATTCCCAAGGATTCTATCAGGTCCCGAGCTTCCTCCATAGCCCGATTGTAACTAATGAATCCAAACCTCCCTGTCTTTTCATGTCCAACAAATATATTTTCGGCTACGTTCATAGAAGGTACTAGAATATTTTCCTGGTAAATAACCTGTATCCCTAAATCCTGCGATTGATGGGGGTCAAGATGGGGAAACTTTTGCCCATCCATGTATATAGTCCCACTATCCGGTTCCAGTGCACCGGAGAGTATTTTTATAAAAGTTGACTTCCCCGCACCGTTTTCACCCACCACGCTGTGTATCTCTCCTGGAAACAAGGAAAAAGAAACGTCAGCTAAAGCTTCCACCCCGGGGAAGGTTTTCTCAATTCCCTCCGTTCTTATCAAAGACTCTTCCGACCTGGCTTTTGAATTATCGTACATATAAATAAAGACACTCCGTTGAGGATAGATTTAAAAAAAGAAGGGGGGCGGTGACTTGCCCCCCAACCTTCACTTCAACCTGCTTGCTACTAAAGTGCACACTCACACCAGTTATCACAATCCAGCCCACCGATGAACTCCACGGTCTGTTCACCGACCTCCCATGAAATCGTGCTGTCGACATTTTCCGCAGTAACTGGAATCACGGGAACCGGAACAAAATTCGCAATTTGATCGGACGATTGGCCACAGCTAACAACTCTCCATAAATTTTTAAAGGTTACGAGTCCCTGGACTGAAACCGGTGCACTCATCGTGGCTTCTATCTTGCCTTCCTTAATCATATCCAAGCCATGAGGTCCTCCACCTGTGGCTATGACAGGTATCTCGTCGCTCAAACCCGCGTCTTCTAACGCGCGAATGACACCAGAGGCCATCTGTTCGTTATTGGCAAAAATTACATCGAATTCCTGGCCGGACTGGATTACGTTTTGGGTAACGTTCAAAGCTTCCTCTGCACCCCAGTCAGTCGGTTGTTTGGCGACCAAATCCACGGTTCCATATTCTTCCAAGGCCGAATTTAGACCTTCCTGATATCTATTAGTAATTCCCATTCCCTGTGCACCCATAACGTAAAATAGTTTACTTCCCGGGTGATTCTTGCTTATATATTCCCCTGCAGCGTAGCCTACTCGAGAATATTCAGTAGCAACAGTAGAAATGTAGTCATAATCCCCTTCAGCGGGCAGAGAGTTTTCAAAGGTAATCGGAATCCCCGCCTGATTAGCCTTCCTGGCCATAGTTGCATCTAATTCAGGAGTAATGGTAAAAACTGAAATTCCATCCACTCCTCTGTTAATCAAATCTTCCAGTGCAGATAAAGCTTTTTCGGGGTCACCACCTGGGTCTCGAACCACCGTTTCAACTCCTTTCTGTTCGGCAGCGTACTCGAAAGCTTCTATAGAGTAATTGTTCCAGACATCATCTCGACTGAAGGCAATATAGCCAAAAACCAACTGGTCCTCAGAATCGTTCGCAGCAGCCACCGCCACCGCACCCAGCGAAATAATAAAAGTTGAGAGCAATAATAATACTAACAACCGACTCGATAAATCATTTCTCATAGAAAACCTCCTCTGGAGTTTTCACAACAGTTTAGCAAAAGAAAAAATTAAGTTTTTAATTGTTGAGCCGTTTTGACCGTTCTAAAAAGAAAATCTTATTAAACTTAAACTCCAAACCGGATCGCGCCAATACTTAATTAAAATCTCAGTCCCTATATCACCTCACTGATAATTTACTAAT
>JAGXKX010000138.1 GCA_018335015.1 Candidatus Bipolaricaulota bacterium | reverse complement strand
CATCGTCACCACTTTTTAAAAATGATTGCTCTTAAGTTATTTGATAAGCTTCAGGATAAAGAAATGGATCGGTATGTCCTGGCCGGGCCCAGAGGAGGAGAGGGCAAGTCCGTAAGTCGGTTAAAGGAACATCTTCACAGTTACGTAGAGGAGCGGACGATCGGGTCGTTTGAAGGTGAACCAGAGATGCCAGATTCTGATCTACTGGAGGAATTGCGGGAAGTTATTAAAGACTACGAAAAAACCGATGAAAAGAAATTCCTGAAACACCTCTTAGGCGAGGCGCGCCGCTCTGATGGCATGGGTGTTCTGGGAATGGAAGAAACTCTTAAAGTCTTGAGAAACGCTCAGGTAAAGACCCTGGCAGTAAAAGGTGACTCGGAAAGGTCAGGCTGGATATGTCCGGAAGATTATTATCTCTCCGCGACACAAACTAGTTGCCCTGAGTGCGGGAGCGAACTAAGGGAAACCGGGGACATACTCGGCCATATGATTTGGGAAGCGGTTGATCAGAGTTCGGAAGTAAGAATGATTAAAACCGATCCCGAGGATGAGTTCAGCGAGCACGACGTTGGCGCTTTACTGCGTTTTCGGAGGTAAAATAAATGAATTTTGCCTTCACAATCTGGATAATTGTCTTCCTGGTATTCATCCTGCCCCAGCTTAACCACTGGATGACCCAGAAAAGCAGGGAGTCTCAAGTTAATAGTTTCGCTACAAAACGGGTCTCAAACGTGATCACGATGATCCACAGGCAAGAAAAGGTGAGTTTATTTGGCATTCCGTTCTACAAATACATAGATATGGACGACAGCGAAGCGGTGCTGCGGGCTATCCGAAAGACTCCAGACGACAAGCCGATAGATTTGATATTACATACACCGGGCGGCTTAGTCCTCCCCGCTACCCGATAGCTCTTGCCTTAAACGATCATCCGGCTGAGACAAGGATTTTGATCCCTCATTACGCGATGAGCGGGGGGACGTTGTCGGCATTAGCCTGTGACGAAATTCTAATGGACCCACATGCCGTTTTGGGTCCGGTGGATCCTCAGATACAGAAAGGTGAAGGGACCCCTGCTGCTGCCTCCAGTGTACTCGCTACAGCCAAGGAAAAAGGTAAAGAAGCCGAAGACGAAACGCTAATATTTGCAGATGTAGCGGAAAAAGCGGTATCGCAGATGAAATAACTAGTGCTTAAATTGACGGACAATCCCGAGATTGTTGACAAGCTAGTGAGTGGTCAATTCACTCACGATTATCCAATAACGCCTGAAAAGGCAGTTGAATTCGGAATAACCGTAAAAACTGAACTTCCCGATGGAGTTTACAATCTAATGGATCTTTACCCTCAAACAAAGGGAGGCAAGCCTTCAGTAGAATATTTACCAAGCAGGCCTACTCAGGGATAATAAGCCTTCAAGGGGCATTATTTCTAACATGAAACACGAACAAAGATGGTTTTACGCTTATGGACTTGCAAATGTAGCCGCGGGGGGAAGCTCCATTCTGCTGCCGCTGTACGCTTTATACCTTGGGGCAGATATAGGAGGGATTGGATAGCCCGATGGCCACGGAAATTACCGAGGTCTTCCAGAGAGACAGCAACTTATACGATAGGGAGATGAAGAAGTTAACCGGAGTAAAGAAATCGCTTGAATCGCGCTATCCCCACCCACAAGGTGGGGCATTACGCACGATTCATGGCTCAGCCACCGCGATTTCTAAACATCCACAAACTGACGCATTCATCCCCGACCATAGGGCGGGGTATTTTGCGTGAGTTAATAAATAAATCGCCGATAGATTTTCCCTCTTTAAAACTGGTTTCAAAACAAGCTGAATCGAAGTCAATTAAACATCTAAGCGGGACGAGCCTGATCTCCGAAGAGGATTTCGAACTTTTGCGGGTCTGCAATCAAGAAGAAGCGTTCATTGACACAATCCAGACCTGGAAAGAGAAGAAAAGGCTGGGAGGAGAAAGGGCTTTGTTCGGAGACTGGAAAGCTTAACCGGGATTTTTATAAGATCCCCAACAGACCCTCCCGACAAAAAAAGAGGAAGGTGGTATGGAGGTAAATATTGCCGGTAAATAGCGATCAACCCGGTTCGGAATTCAAAACACTTTTGCTGAGAGTCGCTTCGGCTTTTCTTATCGTAATTATCGCCGGTACCGTCGGTTACGTGGCTGTCGAAGGATGGGGGTTTTTCGACGCCTTTTATATGGTTATTATCACCATAACAACCACTGGCTACGGAGAGGTTAACCCTCTTACCACAGGGGGTAGAATACTTTCCGTGATTTTAATGTTTACCGGCATAGGGATTTTCTTTTATGGATTGAACGAAATTATTCCAGCCCTGGTCGGGCGGAGACTGGAGAGGTGGAGAAGAGTGCTGGAAAATATTGAGAACCACTATTTACTTTGTGGATTTGAAGATATGGGTCAGGAAATCGCCGGAGAGCTTTCCAAAGGATCCGATAAGTCAGAGTTCGTGGTTATAGATCCGGACCAGAGCAAGGTTTCCCTCGCGCGAGAAAGAGGCTATCTCGCCATTCAGGGTGAACCGAGCAGCGAAGGAACGCTTCTCGAGGCGAAAGTCAACCGCGCCAGGGCCATCCTCGCAGCTATGGGGGATTCAGCGAACGCTTTCATGATAATGGTGGCGAAGGATCTGAATCCCGATATTTACGCCTTGGGAGTAGCTCAATCGGTTACTGGAACAAAGAATATGAAGCGCGCCGGGGCCGATTACGTACTGTCTCCTTACGTCGATACCGCCAAAAAGGCATCCATGCTGCTTCGAAATCCGATCGCGGCCGATCTTTCGGAAATCGTTAGCGAAGTAGCCGAAATTGGGATGCTGCAAAAAGTCCCGATCAAGAATTACGACATTTCTGGCCAATCGTTGAAAGAGTTGGATTTAAGAGCGAGAACCGGCTCCTTGATAATTGTCATAGAGAGGAAAGGTGAGATCATCAGACCTACGCCGGAACTTAACTTACAAATGGAAGATGACCTTTATATGATAGGGGACGAAGGTGAGTTGAAGGCGGCAAGGTCGATCCTTGTA
>JAGXKX010000058.1 GCA_018335015.1 Candidatus Bipolaricaulota bacterium | reverse complement strand
AGCCAGGACGCGGCGAGCGGTGATTCCGTTTGACCAGTCCAGCTCACCACGATCGATCAGCAGCCTTTCCTCCAGTTCTGTCAAGGAGGTTTCAAGTTGATCTTCATCGAGGTGGTCGGAATCTCTCGCGTCGGAAATCCTTATCATTCGTTTCGAAACGGAAATTTTCTTCGTAAGGTCCTCGAGCTTCTCCGGTGAAATTAATCCGTGTTTTTTCTTAATTCTCGCAAGCTTCAACGCCGATTCGTAAGTTACCTTGACCAGGTCTTCTTTGCTCATTTTGTCCGTTCGGTAACTCAAAAAGTCCTTCCAGGTGAAGCCTTTGTCCAGTAGTTCGTAGTGATCCATCAAAGTCTCGGCATATTTGGTAAATCCGTATTTCTCGGGGAATTCGAACGCGAGTGAACCCGGGTCCAAAAAAGGTGTATAGGGGGAAATAAACGGTACGAGGTTATCGTCCGCGTGCTTCTCCAGCAGGCCGTCAATAAACTCAAGAGTCTCTTCCAGGGTATCGCCTGTCTGTCCGTTCAAGCCGATCATAAAGTATAGATCGAATTGACTGCACCCCGCTTCAAACGCCCAGTTAATTGATCTCTTTAGCTCGTCGTTGGTGTAACGCCTTCCGGCTCCGACCCTTATCTCCTCGATTCCCGACTCGGGCGACATTTCGACGCTGAAGTTTTTGATTGTTTCTCCCAGCTTCATAAGAAAATCCCTTCCGGGAGGAGTAAAGAACTCGAATACTACCGGAATAGACAGACCTTCATCTTCCAGAAGCCGGAAAATTTCCAAACCGTATTCCTCGTCGGGAAAGGCCAGATCGCCTATTACGAATGCAGGTGTCTGAAACTCTTCGATATTTTTGAGGTCCTTGACGACTTTCTTCGGGGACCTCAACGCAATATCCGAGCGGTTACAAACCTTGGAGTATGAATAGCTCGAGCCCCCACACCCGGGACAGTTCTGGTCGCATCCTTTCCTGGTCAGTACAGCCATTATAGGTCTGGTCAAAAATTCCTGGAAAGGAAGAATGTCCAGGTTGCGAGTTTTCAGCACGCTTCGAAAGACGTATTCGTAATCGAGAGAGAACGAATCTATCTCTTCCGGAACGGAAGTAATATCGTTTACAGCGAGACTCGAGTCGGATCTGAAAGTTAGGTTCGGGACGGCCCCGAAATCACTACCGTTCTTCAACTCGCGTACCAGTTCGAGCATCGGGTACTCGGTGGCATCTCCCCTTACGACAAAATCTACTTCCGGAATGGATTCAAGGATTTCCTCGTGGTAATATGAGGCGGAGAGTCCTCCCAGCACGATGGGTGTATCCGGGTGTATCTCTTTGCAGAGCCTGGCCAGCTCTATAGCCCCGTGGACGTGGGGCAACCAGTGAAGGTCTATAGCGAAAAGCTCTGTCTCGACCCCTTTTATATAATTTTCGGGGCTAAAATTCTCGTCCCGGAGCATCTTCAGGGCAAGATTTACTATTCTGACCTCGAATCCGTGGCTGTCAAGCGTTGAAGCAAGTGAAACAAACCCGATGGGGTACATCTCAAAGACAGATTTGGAGGGAACAAGGTCGTTTATCGGTCCCCAAAGGATGGGTCTTTCTCTAAAGTCAAATATACTCGGCGGGTGTAAAAAAACGACGTCGGCTTTCATTCATCCCTCTTTTTTGAGACCTTGCAACTTCATGAAGGTAGATAAACGATTTCTCTAATAATATTAGTTTTCGGCAGCGATTAACTCAACTCTCACCATATGAAAATGAAATATAATTTACCAACAAGCTTGATATTTTTCTAGTAGCTCTAAGCCCCTTACCTGGCTGCCGGATTTTTTCTACTGCTGGGTTTGCGAGGTTAAATCAGATGCCAGGTAAGGGGCGGAGAGCAGCCGTCCGGGCCAGACAACTAATCCGCCGCCGGTTAAAGAACTGAATCAAGTCGATTTGATAATCGGGAGATAGTTTCAATGTCCTGCAGTGGACTCGAATTTTCGTCTTGTGCATTTAGTTACATTCTAGTAAAATCAACCAAAGTTTAGTGACTGGAGAATTGAGACTCCTAATAGGTACGTTATCCGCGAATACTTGGGCCCGATATTAACCTTTAGTCTACGAGTCGCATTAATTAGGATAAAAAATATAACAAAGTAATATGACGGCACCGAACAGGTCCAATCGTCACCCAATCGAAATACTAAGCTCTCTGAACGGGTCATGAAAAGAAAACTTCCAGGTTCAAAAGGGAGAAGACTAGTTGAGATGACGGGCCCATCCCGGTCTAAAGATCCCGAAGGTAATCACGAGAAAGTTAAAGGAATCTTCAGAGAGATAGCCAGCGATTACGACAGGGTAAACAGGATAATATCTCTTGGGCAAATTGATAGGTGGCGCCATAGATTGGTTTCAATTATGGATATTCCGGAAGACGGAACCGTCCTCGATCTCGGGTGCGGGACTGGGAAATTAACTCGGTTAATCGCGGATAAGGTAAGTGATGGAAAAGTTCTTGGGGTCGATTTAACACCTGAAATGCTCGAAATAGCAAGGAAATCTTTGCCCTCGGAACAGGAAGAAGTGGTTGAATTTTCCCTCGGAGCGGGCGAGGACCTCGCACTCCAGTCCAATAGTTTCGACTTAGCCACTTCGGCTTTTACTCTGAGGAACGTTGACGATCTCACGAGCGTGATTTCCGAATTGAGAAGAGTTGTAAGACCGGGAGGAAAAGTGTACTCGCTCGAGCTGGCGAAGCCGGATTTTCCTGGTTTTCGGGAAATATATCGCTTTTACTTCGACAGGGTGCTTCCCTTGATCGGAGGACTTGTTCAGGGGGATTCAAAGCCTTACAGATACCTCGCCGAATCCTTGAAAAAATTTCCAGACCAATATAAGTTACAAGATCTTTACAGGAGTGCGGGTCTGGCGGAAGTCGGTTTTCATGAGATATTCGGGGGAATTGCGGCCATACACCAGGGAACAAAAAAGGAGCACTGATTCATGCCCTTGCTTGGAGATATACTCGACCCGATAAAGGACGACCTCCAGAGGCTGGAAGAAGAATTGAACGAACTTGTGAATTCCAATCTTGAGCCGCTCACCGGTAGCTCTTCCTACCTTCTAAATTCCGGCGGTAAAAGGCTGAGGCCGGCGCTAGTGTTGCTTTCGGGTAAGCTATTCGATTATAAATTTGAAAAGGTAAAGCCTCTGGCAATAGCCGTGGAGTTCGTCCATATGGCTTCCCTGGTTCACGATGACGTAATCGACGATTCCCGGTTTAGAAGGGGCTCAGAAGCAGTTAACTACAAGTGGAGCAACAAAGTCGCGGTTCTAAGCGGTGATTTGCTCTATACTTTTGCCGCTAGCTCCCTAACGAAACTTGAAGACAGCAAGTACCTGAAGCATCTTTTGGAGGCTGCACTGGAGATGACAAGGGGGCAGGCTAACCAGACTATCAACGGGGACGATTACAGGCTTTCTTTCGAGGAATATATGAAGCGAATAAGACAGAAGACAGGTCTGCTGATGGGTAAGAGCTGCCTTCTCGGGGCAAAAGCCACGGGAGCGAGAAAAGAGAATCAGAAAAAAATGGAAAATTACGGATTGAACCTGGGACTTTCTTTTCAAATCGCCGACGATTTGAAAGACTTAATCGGTTCCAAAGAGGAACTGGGAAAGGAACCCGGAAACGATCTAAAAGAAGGCACGCTCACTCTCCCGATAATGATTGCCCTCGAGGAATCACCTCGAAGCGAAATCCTCCGAAACTTATTAAAAAAGGAAGGACCGGAAAGGGAAGAGTTAGAAAAAGGGATCAAAATTATCAAAGGTTCCGGTGCCATAGAAGAGAGCCTGGAGTATTCCAAAAAATTTGCGGATAAAGCGAGGGAGGCGTTACCGGTGGCTCTGCAGAACCCATACGCGGAGAATGCTCTCCGGGTTGCCGCCCGGTTTTTCGGGGGGGAGGAAGTGAAGGGAAGGACATATCTTGGAAGAGGATTGCCCGTGCAGGGCTCCACGTAGGTCAAAATATTTTAGGTGGGTATCCTTTATTCAATTTTTCTTAGCTAAGGACTGACGAAGTAGAAAAAGGATAGAAAGGGTTAGTCAAAAGTTAAGTCCCGAAATACATTGCAATAACACGGAAAGAATTCTAATATTCAGGGTAAATTGAGTTCGTATTTAATAGAGGCCCGGTTCCTGGAGTTGACCGGGTTTGGATTATCTGGAAACTCAAGTGAGATTACTCATCTCTAAAAATAAAAAACACGGTGAATAAAGTGAAAATATTTGGCCTAGATCTTCAACAATACGAAACAAAAAAGGAACCGGACTTTCGGGTAAGGGACAAGCTGGAAACCATCACCGTTCCATTAAAAGGTGGTTTCGGTACCAGTTTGTCGCCGAGAGTCGAGGTCGGGGACGAGGTGGAAGCGGGAGAGATAATTGCTCGGAACGACGATTCGACATCGACCCCGGCTCTTGCAAGCCTGGCTGGTGAGGTAATTGAGATAGTCAAATTAGATAGTTATCACGAAGAAACGGGAGACAAATTGGAAGCGAAAGTTCCAGGAATAAAGATAAATGTCTCCTCCAACCAGGGAACGAACGGTAGCGGAGTGGATTGGGAAAAGGAGAAACCGAAAAACCTGAGAGAACTGCTTTATTTGGCGGGACTTACTTCGTTTGGGCAGACGGGAGTGCCGACAGAGTTTAATAGCTCCCTGTTCTCACCTACCGAAGTAGAGCACGTACTTATCAACGGAGTTAAGACAGAGCCTTTTGTTCATCATCTGATTGATTACGGAGAAGAATTTACCCTTTTCAAGACCGGGCTTGAGATCCTCGCCCGAGCATTCCCAAAATCCCAGATACATTTCGTTCTGGATCGGAATACTCGTGAAAACCTGGAAGAGCTGTCCTCGAGCCAGCGGATAAAAATCCATATTGTCGAGTATGAAAGCTATATGAGCAAATCAAAGATGCTGGCCCGTAATATACTGGGGGAGGAAAAACTTGACGAAGGCGGCTACTTGCTCGATCACGGACTACTTGTCCTGCCAGAGATTTTTCCATTGGCAGCTTACCGGGCTGTAGTGGAAGGGACCCCATTTATCCGTGGGAGATTAAGTTTAAGTGGACCGGCTACCGAAGACCGTGTCGTAGAAACCCCGATCGGTGCCCCGATAAAATACGCTCTCGGCGAGGACATCATGGATAAAGCCGAGGAACTAACAATAATGGGAGGACCACTGTCCGGAAATAAACTGGAAAATTTAGACCTACCGGTCAATAAAAATATGGACTCTCTGGTTCAATTACCCAAACCCCAGGGGAGCCAGGTTCTCGCCTGGTTGCATCCCGGTCTCGGAAAGAATTCCTATACAAACGCGTTCTTCTCCGCTCTTGCACCCAACAGGAAAAAGGTCGCGGATTCAGGATTACACGGAGAGGAAAGACCCTGTGTGTACTGTGGGTGGTGTAGTGACGTCTGCCCGGTAGACATTCTTCCGTTCCAGATACTCAAAACCTACGACCACGGCATGGTAGACGAGGTGAACAGGCTGCAGCCTCAACGTTGCGTGGATTGTGGCTTATGTTCCTACGTATGTCCGTCCAAACTACCTTTGAGCGAGACGGTTAAACGAGCCAAGCAGGATCAACCGGGGGAGAACCACAATTACGTTGAGTACGAGGAAGACGAAGAAGGGTTGATGTCAGTAATTACACCAGAGGACGAAAAAGGAAGAGGTGAGGAGAGTGAATAGGTTAGAGCGGCTAATGTCAGATATATCCAGTTATACCGAAGATAACCCCTATCTCCAGCATATAACCGAGGTAATAGACACGGTTCGCTCGATCGTATTCGAACCGGGAGTAAGTGCGGATAAAAGCCCCTTTTTGCGCGATTACATAGAAATAAAACGCTATATGTTTGCGGTAGTTCTCGCTGTTGCTCCCGCTGCTCTGGCTTCGATCTACTTCTACGGCTGGCGAGCTCTGGCCATGATCGTAGTATCCTACGTGGCAGGGGGTATAGCGGAAGTGACCTTTACACTGATTAGGAAAGAGGAGATAACGGAAGGGTTTCTGGTTACCGGGATACTATTCCCCCTCACACTGCCGCCGAACACACCTTTATGGATGGTAGCCGTAGGGATAATCGTCGGTGTGATTCTGGGCAAGGAGGTTTTCGGCGGTACAGGATACAATATATTTAACCCGGCACTCGTGGGAAGAGTGTTCCTTACGACAACTTTTCCGGTCGCAACCTCGTCTGAATGGCTTATACCAATGACAGGTGGATGGGCCGGCTTTAAACAGTTTAGCGTTGATACAGTTACCTCTGCGACACCTCTGGGGGTATTTGCCAATTCCGGCACGCTGGCGCCGTTGAGGGACCTTTTCTTTGGAAATATCCCGGGTTGTTTGGGAGAAAGCTCCGCTCTACTGGTCCTGGCCGGGGGTATTTTTATGATACTTGCCAGGATAATTGACTGGCGGGTCCCGGTCTCCTATCTCGGCTCCGTTTTCCTTTATTCCGCGCTGGGCACTTACCTGTGGCCGAATCAAGTTGCACCACCGGTATTTCAGCTTCTGGCCGGCGGGCTTTTGTTCGGGGCAATATATATGGCTACGGACCCGGTCTCTTCCCCGACGACGAAGGAGGCTAAGTGGGTTTACGGAGTTTTTCTGGGAGTAATGACTGTATCTATAAGGGCATTTTCCGGTTATCCGGAGGGGGTAACGTACTCGATACTCCTGATGAATATGTTTGCTCCTCTTTTCGACGAGATGGTAATGACGTTCAGATACGGTCCAATTCAGAAACCTTACAAGTAACTCCATGGTGATAAAATGAAGAAAGAAATTTGGATGGTAGTCATATTGGTCCTGGTTGCGACGGTCAGCTCGGGTGTCCTCGGTTTTGTGAACGTCACGACCAGACCAATCATCAAGAGAAACGAAGTCAGAAAGCTTAGAGAATCCGTTCTTGAGTCGGTAAACGTCCAGTTTGAAGCGGATAATCTGGTGAATAAATTTGAGTCCGAGTTCAGGGCGGAAGAGTTAGGCGGTAAAGATATTTACTTCCGATACGATGACGAAGGTAATCTCACGGGAGTCACCTTTGAAATCAGCGGGTCAGGATTTCAGGGGCCAATAACCGCGATAATCTCGCTGAAACCCGACCTGGAAACAATAGTAGGGCTAGAGATCCTGGATCACCAGGAAACGCCCGGTCTGGGAGCCCGGATCACGGATGAAGATTTTCTCCGCCAGTTTAACGGGAAGATCGTAAGACCGGAAATACTGGTGGTAACGGATGCAGGCGACGAGGAGAACAAGGTAGACGCTATTACTGGAGCTACAAGAACCAGCAAGGCCATTCAGGGGATTATTAACGATACCTTGAGCGAAGTCCAAACCAATATTTTAACCGACAAAGTTATGGAGAGGTTTAGCCATGAATAATACGAAAGACATCTTTACGGCTGGATTATGGGAAGACAATCCAGTATTTAGGCAGATGCTGGGGCTGTGTATTACTCTGGCAATAACGAACAAGGTGGCGAACGGGTTGACTATGGGAGTAGCGGTCTTCTTCGTTCTCACAGCCAGCTCATTTATAGTTTCTCTTCTGGGAGACTCCGTGCCCCGAAGGGTCAGGATTCCCGTATTTATGCTCGTAATCGCGACCTTTGTTACGCTCGTTTACATGTTCTTGCGAGCATTCTTTATGCCGTTGAGTCAGGCCCTCGGAGCTTACGTGGGATTGATTATTACGAACTGCGTAATCCTGGGGAGGCTCGAATCTTTCTCGAGCGAAAACACGCCCTGGGATTCGGTGGTTGACGCTGCCGGGGTAGCAAGTGGATTTGGCCTGGCGCTGATCGCGATGTCAGTGGTAAGAGAACTGCTTGGGTTCGGGTCCCTGTTTGGCGTACAGGTCCTGGGTTCCGGCTGGACACCGTGGGTAAGCATGATTCTGGCTCCCGGTGGATTCCTTGTACTGGGATTATTGATCTGGGTTCAAAGAGCGATTTCCCCTGTGGAGGAGGGTTAAAATGAGGTATATTTCTGTACTTATTGCCGCCATATTTGCTCACAACATCGCCCTGAGGTATTTCCTGGGCTGGTGCCCGCTGGTATCTCAATCCAAGAAACTGTCTTCGGCCTGGGGAATGGGGGTTGCTGTTACCCTGGTAATGACTATAACCAGTGCCGTCAACTGGCCTGTTTATAACTACCTCCTGGTACCCTACGGGCTGGAGTACCTCCAGTATATCGCTTTTATCATAGTAATCGCGTCTACGGTTCAGGTACTGGAGATGGTTATTGAGAGGTTTTTCCCTTCCCTCTATACCACGATGGGTGTCTTCCTCCCGCTGATAACCGTTAATTGTGCAATTCTCGGTGTTTCGTTGTTCATGATCCTGCGAGATTATACCTTGCTCACCGGTATAGTTTTCGCCCTGGGTAGTGGGATAGGCTGGTCAGTTGCAATTGTCTCTTTAGCTTCTATAAGGGAAAAATTACGATTTGCCGATGTACCCAAGCCGCTTCAGGGCCCGGGTATTACGATGTTGATTGCCGGTATAATGGCGTTTGCTTTCCTCGGGTTTTCCGGAATGGTTGGAATTAAATAAGGGGGGATCCATATGGGTTATTTGACGCCGATAATAGTTCTCGATATAGTTGCCGGCTCGCTTGCCGTAGTTCTGGTCATTGCGAACAAGCTATTTGCAGAATACGAAGACGTACAGCTGGACGTTAACGATGGAGAGGAGGAGTTCGTCGTTGAAGGAGGTCAGACTTTACTTCAGGCGTTTACGGAGAACGAGATTTACATTCCTTCCGCCTGCGGAGGCCAGGGGAGCTGTGGTTTCTGTACTGCCAAAATAAAGGAAGGTGGCGGACCCGTTTTGCCGACGGAAGAACCAATGCTCACCCGGGAAGAACTGATCAATGGGGTCCGGCTCAGCTGCCAGGTCAAGGTGCGAGAGGACATGAAGGTCGAGATCGAGGATAAGTACCTGGAAGTCGAAAAATACTCCTCGGAGGTAATCTCGACAAAAGACGTCACCCCTTCCATCAAAGAAATCGTCTTCGATCTAATAGAACCGGAGACCATCGATTTCAGTGCGGGGCAGTACGTTCAGGTTCAGGTTCCGGCGAACGGAGATACAGTGGATAGAGCTTACTCGATCGCCTCGGAGGAAAGCGTTCGAGACAAGGTCATGCTGACGGTACAGCTGATCGAGGGCGGACTCGGGTCGACCTACTTACACGAGCTCGAAGAGGGTGACGAAGTAGAATTCACAGGACCTTTCGGCGATTTCGTCATTCAGGATACAGACGCCACCATCATCGGCGTGGCTGGAGGAGTTGGTCTTGCTCCGTTGCGCTCTATAGTGTTTTCACTCCTCGAAAAAGGAGTGGAAAGGGAAATATGGCTATTTTACGGGACGCGAACACTCGAAGATCTTTACTACCACGAAGACCTCCAGGAACTGGCTGAAAAACACGACAATTTCAACTACGTTCCCGCCCTGGATTCGTCCCAGCCGGAATGGGATGGTGAAGTAGGTCTGATAACCGAAGTAATGAAGGACTATCTGGAGGAAGGGGAAGACATGGAAGGTTACCTGTGCGGCCCTCCACCGATGATGGATGCGACGATAGACCTGCTGAAGGACTACGGAGTTGACGAGGAAGATATTCTTTACGACGACTTTTCCTGACTCGCAGCGAGGCCCGATGAACAAGGTAAAAGCCCTATTGATCGGCAGTCGGCCCTGGTCTTTTCCAATGACCTTACTATCAGTGGCCGTGGGAACGCTATTGGCTGCCGAGACGGGGGAGTTCCATCCGGTTAACTTCGTTATAGTCGCCCTTGGCATGATATTGTTCCACGGGGCCACAAATCTGGTAAACGACTATTTCGATTATAAGTCCGGGGTTGATAGTGAGGATTCGCCAACTGCGAAATACAGGAGTCAGCCGCTGGTAGAGAATTGGGTGGAGCCTGAAGAATTGCTCGTATACTGTAGCCTGGCGTATTTGGCCGTGGCGGTAATTGGAGGATATTTGACGTATAGTAGTGGGCCGATGGTCCTGGTCCTCGGGTTTATTGGATTTGCCGCAAGTTATCTTTATACGGGAGGAAGCGTCGAGTACAAGTACCTGGGATGGGGTGAGTTATCCGTATTTCTGGTCTGGGGTCCTCTTATGGTGAGTGGGTCTTATTACGTTCAAGCAGGAGGATTTTCGTTGAAGCCGCTGCTAATTTCGATCCCTCTCGGTCTTCTGGTTGCCCTGGTTTTACTGGCGAACAACCTGAGGGACAGAGATTACGACAGGGAAGCAGGAGTTGAGACGGTAGCTACGTTGCTGGATAAAGAAGATGCCCTTATTCTGTATTTTTTATTGATTGTCGCTGTGTACTCTAACCTCGGTTACTTGGTACTCGGAGGCGTCCTGGGGTTATGGGGGTTACTTGGTTTTTTGTCCTTTCCCATGGCCTACAGATTGATCAGGACTTTTTTCGAAGCAATACCGGACGACGCCGACGCCAGAACGGCCAGGTTAGAAGTCGCTTTTGCAGGACTTTTAACGGTTTCTCTAATTTTTGAGACCGTATTATAGTGAAAACTAGAAAGGGTCCCGAGGCTATTCTTTACCTGGTGATCCTGGCTTTCGGGTTCTGGTTCGTTTCGTTTTACCTGAACCCGTATAACTTCTGGTTAGAGATGAGTTCCGCGGTCTTTATACTTGCCGGTTTGTCGCTTTTTAGGTGGACAGATTACGAGCAGCTGACCGACTGGAGCGGAAGAAATGTTCTGCTGGGAGTAGTCTCCGCCCTGGGACTGTACGGAATATTCTGGATAGGGAATTTTGTAGTTACAAGGTTGATTCCGTTTGCCGAGGCCGAAATAGCGGCAGTTTACAGTAATTCGGGATCGGCTTTAATGCCCGTGATTGGAACTTTGCTTGTTACAGTGATAGGTCCCGGTGAAGAGATATTCTGGCGGGGAACAGTCCAGAAGTCGTTAGAAGACAAGTATGGAGGATTGATGGGTTTGATAGCGGGAGCGGTGCTGTACTCGCTCGTCCACATCTGGGCGCTAAACCTGACTTTGCTGGTCGCAGCTTTTGTCTGCGGAATTGTCTGGGGGTGGATGTACTACGAGGAAGGCGACCTTGCTCCCCTGATAATTTCTCATTCTCTCTGGAGCTTATTGATTTTTGTGATATTTCCCGTTTGAGTTTATACCTAGGAGGAAAACACCAAAATGACCACATCAGAAGAGACTAAACTTACGAGAAGAAAGTTCCTAAAGTGGGGTGCCGGCGGCTTAGTTGGTGCGGGTGCCCTGACCCTGGGACTAAGACCCTGGAAGGGA
>JAGXKX010000057.1 GCA_018335015.1 Candidatus Bipolaricaulota bacterium | reverse complement strand
TTTAATTGTTGAGCCGTTTTGACCGTTCTAAAAAGAAAATCTTATTAAACTTAAACTCCAAACCGGATCGCGCCAATACTTAATTAAAATCTCAGTCCCTATATCACCTCACTGATAATTTACTAATCTCTTACTCGTAAAGATTCCCCGTCCACCTTCAAAACCTTTTCGTTTTTTATTATTACTAACGAAATCACAAACTTTAATATAACTCAATAATTTCTTCTTGTCAAATCGTTAAATAGGAAACAGCAGCGCCTTAGCTGAAGGACGGTTTTTAAACTTTTAGTTTAGAGGTTACCACGAAATTACCTTCGGCTCAGGCTTCAACCTGGCTCAAACTACCACGGCAATAAAGAGATTGACTTTGTGGTAACTAATGCCAAATTTCTAGCTTAAACCGTCAGTGTCCAGAGATTAGTTGACTTATATTTATTTTCAATATATAGTTATGCCGTTATGCCCAGTTAATTAGTTTTTTATTGTAACTAATTAACTTTAAATGGAGGAGTTAACTGGTGGTGCAACATAAAGGCATAAATCACAAACGGATGAGCCATAGCAATAAACTTATCGTGTTCAATCTAATAAGGCTGAAGGGACCGATAACCAGGACGGAGCTAGCCCAGATAAGTGGTCTAAGCAAGGCCGCAATTTCCTCTTCCGTAAAAAAGCTACTAAACAGAAACATTATAACTGAAAGTAAACACGAAGGATACAAAGAAGTTGGTAGAAAACCCCTCCTATTATCCGTAAACCCTCAAGCTGTCTATTTCATAAGCGTAGACATTGGCTTTACTGAAACTCAGTTCAGCGTTACGGATCTGAATAACCATCAAGTCAGCAAAATACAAAGGGAAACTCCCCGGACCTGGAAACAAATCCTGAATTTATTAACGCAAGATATTCAAAAAGTCTCTAATTGGAGTAACGTTTCTCGTAAAAAGGTTAAAGGAGCAAGCATAGGTATTCCTGGAGTAGTGGATTCGGATGGAACTGTCAGTTACTTGCCAAAGATTGGTGATAGCCAGGATTATCCATTACAGGAAAAGTTATCTTCAAAAATTGAAATGCCTATATTGCTCGAAAACAACGTGAACCTGGCAACTCTAGGTGAATTAAGTATGCAGTATGGCGATCATTCTAATTTGGTTTATATTTCTTTCCATCGCGATGGCCTGGGAGCGGGAATCGCCATAAACGGTAGCTTATACGAAGGGGCCGAAGGGCACGCCGGTGAAATTGGCTGGTTCGTAACCAACAGAAATTCTTTGGATGGAAAGCAAAAAGACAATCAGGGATTCCTTGAAAGTCAAGTAACAGCGACCGCTCTCACTGATAAGTGTATAAATCTACTAAAAAAGAGGGATAGCGATGACCCTTTACTCGATAAAGTAGATGACCCTGGCCAACTTGACGTGGAGACTATTTTTAGAGGTTATCGTACTTCAAGTGTGGCCAATCAGGTCATAGAGGAGTGGGTAAAAGACGTTGCTACCTCCCTGGTGGCAATAAGCTCTCTGCTGGACCCTGACCTGATAATTCTAGGAGGAGAGATCGTAGAGTCAGCGAAGCCGGCGTTTCAGGAATTGACTGATTTAATCGATAAGCAGACTCAACGGACTCCAAAAATTGAGGTATCCGATAATTACACTGATAACGTACTTCATGGGGGAGCCCAGCTGTGTTTTGAAAACCTGGACAAATTGATCTGGGAGGAACGGGTATCTCACGGGGAGGATATAAATTTTTGAAAAAGTTAGAGATAATAAGGGGGCAAAAATGAACTCAAAAGAAAGAGTGCTAAAGGCGGTAAACGGAGAAAAACCGGACAGAATACCGATAGACCTCGGTTCAACCAACTGCACGACAATTGCCAGGAGGGCCTATCGGGGTCTGAAAGAAGAGTTTTCCGTGGAGTCAGAGGACGAACTGATGATGGACAACTTCCAGATCGTCGAGGTCAACGAGAAGATATTGGATAAACTGGGCATAGATACCCGAAGCGTCCACGGAAATTCTCCCTCCGACGTGGTAAAGGAAAGAATAGACGATGATACATACATCAACCAGTTTGGCATAAAATACAAACAGGCATCCAGCGGTCTCTACTACGATATGGTAGAGTTCCCTCTTCAGGACAGGGATATCGAATACCTGGAAGACTACGAGTGGCCAGACCCCTATGACCCTGATGGGCTACCGGAGGACCTGGAGGAAAAAGCAAAGAGTTTCCACGAAGAAGGTGAATACGCGATAGTGGGGGATATGGTCGAATCGGGCATCTTCGAACCTTGCTGGTATCTCAGGGGTCTCGACAGTTTCCTCATGGACCTGGTAAACAACAAGGAGTTCGCCCATAAGCTGCTGGAAGGAATGCTCGATTACCAGACGAAGCGTTACGAGTACTATCTGGAGGAGGTGGGTGAGTACCTAGATATAGTTTTTGTCGGGGACGACCTTGCTACCTCTGATAAAACAATAATGAGTGCCGATACTTACAGGGAAATGGTCAAGCCTTACCAGGAGCGGTACTTCCAATCCATAAAGAACATGACCGACGCCAGTCTGTTATACCACTCCGACGGAAACATTTACGACTTCGTCGACGATCTGATCGAGGTCGGCGTCGATATATTGAACCCGATCGAACCCGGAGCCTTGGACGAGGAAAAGTTAAAGCAAAACTACGGCGAGCGGCTCTGTTTCTGGGGGGGTATAGATACGAAGGACGTTCTACCAAACGGGTCCCCGCAAGACGTTGAAGAGGAAGTTAGAAACAGAATAGACAAGCTCGGTCCGGAAGGCTATGTAGTTACCTCCGTACACGATATCCAGGCCGACACGCCGGCGGAGAACGTTATAAAAATGTTTGAAACCGCAAAAAGCATCCGAATATAAGAGAATGCATTTGAAGGCTTTAAGTGCATAACTTAGAAAGGTTATTCTCAGGAGGCTGACAATGAACCAAAAAAAATTGGAAATAGTAGCAGTTGGAGCTCATCCCGACGATATAGAGTTCGGGGCAGCTGGCACGTTGAAATTGCTAGCCGAGCAGGGTCATGACATTCACTTCGTAACTATGACTCCCGGCGATTTGGGTTCCCCGGAAGTTTTCGGAGATGATATTGCAGCCACGAGGTTCCGGGAGGCCAGAGAGTCCGCCCGATTGCTAGACGGCACTTACGATTGTATAGGAGCGGAAGACCTACAGGTAAAACATTCACAAGAATTAGTAAAAGAGGTGGTCCGGGTATTGAGGAAATACGAGGTGAACCTCCTCTTCACCCACCCACCCCGGGACTATATGAAGGATCACGAAGGAACTCACGAGATAGTTCGTGACGCAGCAAATCGTCTACCCGTCCCCCGCTACCAGAGAGTCCAGGTAAAGAGCGGAAATTTTCCTCCAAAAATCGATTCAATTCCCCCGCTATACTACTGGGCTCCTTATGGGGGGCTAAACTACGCCGGAAAAGTATTTCCTGCTCATTTCCTCATTTCTTTAGCAGAGGAGGAAATTGATCATAAAAAAAATGCCCTAAAGTGCCACGAATCCCAGCGTGAATGGTTAAGACAACACTACGGGACGGACGAATACGTCGAAAACATGTTGGAAATCTCGAAAAAATGGATAAAGCAGTTCGATCTGGAAGAGGACATCAGCAGAGCACACGCGGAACCGTTTATTCAGGACCTGAGTGCGGGGTTTCCCCAAGAAAACCTCCTGGGCGAGTTGCTGGAAGACCGGTTAATCTCTAGCGGGGAACATAAACCTGCAACCAGGCACGGAAGGGACGAAAACCTGTTTATCGAATGAAATTTCCTGTGGAAACAAAAAGCGTTAACTCGAATAAACATTTAAAGTTTTCTGAAAGGAGGTTTTACCATGATTGATGTGAACGAAATTGGGGTCTCGACCAACACTTACCACAAGTTTGAACTCGACAAAGCCCTAAAAGGGATAAAAGAGGCCGGCTTCAACTACGTTGAGTTGACCTCGGTGATGGGGTATACGGAGCATGTTGTCCCGGAAAACATGGAGGAAAGAGACATAGCGGAACTCAAGGATCTTCTCGATAACTACGGATTGTCAGTTTCAGCAATTAGCGGCCATTCGGACCTTACTATCAAGGACGGCTGTGATCACCTGAAAGCCGTTATAGATCTGGCGGGTGAGCTGGACGCCAAAGTTGTTAATACAGGAATATCAATGCAGGAGGACCCAGAAGCTGGTCTATCCGAGGAAGCTGAGAGAAGTTTTTACGAGAATATCGAGGACCTGGGCGACTTTGCTTCCAAAAATGGAGTTAACATAGGAATTGAAACTCACGATTTTCTCAAAACCGCCCAGCAGGGATCAGAGATTCTGACCAATATTGAATCGGGTTCAGTAGGTTTAAACTACGATACCGGTAACGTGATCTTTTACGGCGGTGTCAGACCTGAAGAAGACATCAAAAACCTGAAGTCCGAGGGCTTTACCTGTATGCACTTAAAAGACAAGCTGGGGGGGAAGGGGGAATGGAACTTCCCCGCTTTGGGCGAAGGAGAGATTAATTTTGGACCGGTATTTGACTGGCTTGATTCGATAGATTATCGGGGACCGGTAAATGTAGAAATTGAGTTTGACGGGTCAGAAGAGGAAACACTTCAGGAGGTCAACGAAGCAGTCACTGACTCATATGAGTTTTTGGAAGGCTTACTTCAATGAATAAAACGCAAAGATTTTGATCGGTTTTACGACTTCTCTACTGTGCCCCACTACCTTTCTTTTGACCAGGAGGGGGTGGGGTACAGGAGCTAAATACCTCCTTAGTGCATCTCCACCTCTATATCTTCGGCAACTCCTCCCAGAATGGTGAACGTGCCGGGTAGAGTTTGAAGAATGGAACCCGGTACTTTGGTTGACACGGGCCCATGAGCAACCAACCGTGCGATAAACCTCTGCCAGCTTAACCCGCCTCCAATTGTCCCATCAAGCCAGAAGCTTCTATAGTCAGCTTCGGTAATTTGACCGGGACCTATTGTATTGGCCTTAGGGGGGACGTGCGACCAATCACCGTGGAACGAATGCAGGGCATTCTGCATGATGGTCATCGGTTGGAGTTCCACGGTCCGGGGGCCGGCCTGTTTGTAAGCCTCAATATCGTCTCCGAATTCTTCCCACAGATGCGATTCCCAGAAAGCGATGTGACCACACCAGCCAATACCTCCGTAACATATATCTACCCCTCCCAGGTTCTCCATCATTGAGGGATAAGCATCAATGACGTCAGTGGTAGGGAAATGTACCTGGTCCAGCGGAGGGCGGAGATTTTCATCTATTTGCCTGATAAAAGAATTCTGCATTGTTTTCTGGAAAGAACCCGGCCAGCTCACCGGTGCGGTATTACCATCCTGATCGGCGTATTCGTCCATCGCGAATATATGCAGGTTATCACAGGATACTTTTAACTCGTTGATCATTCGAGCGGCCAATGGGTACTGGGGAACCGGCCCCACCGGGAAAATCCCTACAAGATCCCGGTCTTCCCTATTTGCTTCCATAACCCTGCGAACTATATCCAGGGCAAATTCGAAGTAGAAATCCTCGGGCTCCTCGATAATTCTGATCCGAAACTCGTCATTTTCGTGCTCTGTCAATTCCTCTTTCGAAATATTTCTGACTCGCTCACACTCTTCCCGATCCCTAAAGTCGATAAAATCTGCCAGTTCGTATTGAAAAGCCATAATTTACCTCCCGTAAATAATAAGTTAGCAGGCCTGATTCGCCCGATAATAACTTATAAACAACTTCGAAACCACAAAAAACAAATAATCAACAATAACTCCACTTGATTTTCTCACCCCCTAAAATTCCTTCTCAATCCCCTTAATGAAATATCTCTCTATTCCTGGTTGTAAGATAATCTTTACTGGTTGGGCAAATACTCTGCCACAGTATTTCAAAGATATGGAGGAAAAATTTTTTGGTTTCAGTAATCTTACCTATACCTGAAACGATATTAAAGTAAGTAAATTGATTAATTTTCTTATTCAAGACCTTTTCGAAGCAATATACTCAAAGAAAATCAGTTTTTCCAAGCAAGTTAGTCAACTTCGCCGTCTCCGGCTGTAAATATCGGTCAGCACCTGCCTGGTACGGGTAATCTGGGTACCCGCTGGAGCCTATTTCCTAAGTTGCATTTCCAGGAGTTTAATCGTAATAATAATGTCAGTTTTACTCGGCAATAATTATATTTAGCGAATATGAACAGAAAAGTAAACAAAATCTCTAGAATTAGTTCCGGGGACCTCATAGGATTTAATTTCAGGGTAAACCTGGAGCAAGTACTCGTACGGCTCCGGTTAGCTTTTCCCGAGTAAATCTTAGCTTAAAAACACCGGCAAGGTCTGGGGTATTAAGAAGAAAACCGATATAATAATAAATCCAACAACATAACCTAAATATAAGGAGGACAAATGAGTATCTTAGATAAATTTCGCCTGGACGGTAAAGTGGCTGTTGTTACTGGTGGAGGCCGAGGTTTAGGCAAAGCTATGGCCAGAGGTATGGCGGAGGCTGGAGCGGATATAGCGATCCCTGACATCCAGAAGGAACTTGCGGACGAAACAGCTGCTGAACTGGAAAAGGAAGGTGTCAAGACGTTGCCAATCCAAACAGACGTAACTGACGTCGATAGCGTCATAACCATGGTTGAGCAAGTCGTGGAGGAGTTCGGCAAGATAGATATACTTGTAAACAACGCCGGCATTTGCAGAAACGTGGCTGCCGAAGAAATGGACGAGAAAGATTGGGATCAGGTCATTGACGTAAACCTAAAAGGAGTTTTCCTCTGTGCGAGGGAAGTGGGCAAATACATGATAGAACAAGACAACGGGGGGTCCATAATAAATATCTCCTCTATGTCCGGCTTTATCGTAAATTATCCCCAGCCACAGGCCTCCTATAACGCTTCAAAAGCGGGCGTCACTATGATTACCAAGTCCCTGGCATCCGAATGGGCCGAACATGGGATAAGGGTCAACCAAATCGCCCCGGGTTATATGGCCACGGAGATGACGAAAAAATACACAAGATCTCACCAAAAGGAGGCAGAGGAATACTGGGTAAAACCCACTCCTATGGAGAGGCTTGGTGAACCGGATGAGCTTTCCGGGGCCGCCGTATATCTGGCGTCAGAGGCTTCTAGTTTCACTACTGGAAGTACTTTGATCATAGATGGAGGATATACGACCAGATAAACGTCCATCATTTTTTGCTTTAGTAGAACAGCAAGTTGATTTAAACGAACTCGTATAGGTTTAGGGAGCCACGGGCTAACCAGCAAAACCGCAAACTCTATTTAAAAGAAATACACCTTGGGTAAAGAGATGCGAGCTGACAGGAGAAAAACCATTACCTGGTCTTTTAACGCTAGTCCTTAATTAAAATTCTATCTGTTTTTTTAAGCCTTCCCCTTTTTCTGTCAATTCTATGGCTTTCAGGATATCATCTATGTTTAACCTATGCGATACAAGTGAGGATAATTCCAACTTTTCTCCGTTTATTAACGAAATCGAAGCGAAGAAGTCCTGTTTTGTCAGAGCGTAGGAGCCAAATAGATCTATTTCGTCAAAGTAAGTGTCAAAAATATTTACAGGCACTTCGGCTTCTTCAGGAGGTACTCCAAAAATTAACATCTTCCCTCCGCGCCTTAAAGACTCTATCCCTGTCTGGGCGGCGGTCTTATTCCCCACTGCTTCTACCGCTACGTCTACACCGTCCTTGTTGTCGCTCAGAGACCTCACTTCCTCCGGTACTTCCTGATTCTCGGGTGAAACGGAATAATCAGCTCCCAGTTCAAGCGCCAGCTCTCGCCTTTCATCTATTAGCTCACTTACGATAACCTTTGCAGCTCCCTGCATTTGGAGTAATTGCAGTAACAGGAGGCCCATTGGGCCCGCGCCAATTAGTAATATTTCATCGCCAGTATTTATCTGAAGCCTATTGATGCCCCGAATAGCACAGGCTAGTGGCTCTGCAAAAGCACCTCTCCTAAAAGACACGTGTTCCTCTAACTTCTCAAGGTTCCTTTGAGGAACTACTGAGAATTCTTGAAACCCCCCGTCAATTATATTCCTTCCGGCTCCGCCTAGAATAATCGCGTTTTGGCAAAAATTAGTTCTTCCATCTTTGCAATAACTACAGTATCCACAAGAAATAATTGGATTAGCGGCTACCTTATCCCCAATATTAAACCTTTCGACGCCCGGACCAACTTCATCAACAATTCCTGAAAACTCGTGCCCCAGCACAACGGGATCCTCGACCGAAAACTCTCCATGTGTGATGTGAACGTCGGTCATACACACACCACAATTCTTTACCTTTACCCTAACCTTCCCCTCTCCAGGTGTAGGCTTTTCTCTTTCTCTTAGGTTAATTTCACCATCCGGTGTAAATACTGCCGCTTTCATGTAAACCTCCCGGCCAATCATTTGTCGGGGTAAGTTGAATCTTCCACAACTTGGACCCGGTTTGGAAACATGCTCAGTAATTTTTCAAGGGCTTCTAAGTAATAACTCGTATCTCCCCAACTTGTCCCTCAAAATCCAAATACATCACTATTACGAAACTCCGTTCTTTATAACGCCGCCAGTTCTTTGAACTCTGGCCTTAAAACCCGGTATAGAGATTGATAACGCTCGTGTAACCGGTCGTACACCTCCACGTGAGAAGGAGTAGGAGTAACTTTTTGAGACAGGTCAAGAAACTGAGCTGCCGTTTCTCCGGGTTCCGAGGCAAATAAGTCCAAGCCGATACCGGCCAGAAGCGCCGCCCCAAGTGCGGCGGGCTCTTCAATATTAGTTTTAGCAATGGCCCTATTGTAAACATCCGACTGAATCTTCCTCCAGACCTGACTTTTCGACCCGCCACCAGCACATCTGATCTCTTCTATCGGCAAGCCAAGTTCCTGCAATACTTCCATCGAATCCCTCATTCCAAACGTAACTCCCTCCATTATGCCCCGTAATAAGTGCGGCAGTTCATGATTGAGGCTCAATCCGATAAAACAGCCCCGAGCATCCGGGTCCAGATGTGGGCTTCGTTCCCCTGTCAGGTAAGGTAAAAACAGGAGATCATTGCTACCAACGGGCGCCTTTGAAGCCAGTTCAGAAATATCCTCGTAATTAAACCTTCCACCTCCGGCTTTATCTACCACATTTTCCTTAAACCAGCGCAGTGCCAAACCGGCTGCCTGCATTGCCCCCATCACATGCCAGCTCTGGGGCAAACACTGCCTAAATACGTGTACCCTGCCTTCTCTCGGTTCAATGAGCTCCTCTGAGGTAGTAAACAACTGACCGCCCGTCCCGATTGTGGAAACAACAATTCCGGGCTTTACGGCACCAACACCCAGAGCCCCGGCCTGCTGATCACCGGCTCCCGCCACCACGGGAGTCCCCTCAGCGAGCCCGGTTAACTCTGCAGCCTTTTTCGTAATTTCACCGGCTACAGAAGAAGATTCCACGAGCGGAGGGACGGAGTCGGTCGTTAAACCAACTAGCTTCAGCATTCGATCGGACCACTCTTCTTCTGCCAGATTAAACAATAAAGTGGCAGAAGCATCGGCCTTATCAGCTATCAATTCTCCAGTCAACCGGTACCGAAGATAATCCTTGGGAAGAACCACCTTTTTAACCTTAGCAAATAACTCGGGTTCGTTCTCCTTTAACCATAAGACTTTAGGAGCAGTAAATCCCGGTAGACTCCTGTTGTAAGTAATTTCCAGCAGATTCTTTTCACCGATCCTCCGCTCGATCTTTTCAGCCTGAGAGGAAGATCGTCCATCTGCCCAGGTAATTGCCGGTCGGACTGGTTGCAAATTTTCATCGAGGAATACGGCTGTATGCATTTGGCCTGCAAGTCCGAGCCCCGCAATTTGTTCCGGCTCAATATCCGGCCTCGCCAAAATCGATCTGATTACTTTACAGCTAGCTTTCCACCACTCCTCCGGGCTCTGTTCGGCAGCTTCGTCTGCTGGCCGGTCTAGAGGATAGTCGTCGTCGGCCGAAGCCACAACATTTCCGTCCGGGCTCACCAGCAAAACTTTTACCCTTGTAGTACCAAGATCCAGGCCGAGCAGATAGTCCGAGTTATTCATAAGTCACGTCCTACCTCCATGGGTTTACACATGATTCAGGTCAATTTTACCCACCAAACTATCATGGGGTGATCACAAGCTTAACACAATTTAATAACATATATAAAGGCAAAAACTGAAATGATTAATCCATTACCAGTGACAAATTTAAGGTTCCATCATTATCTTTATTCGGCTATCATCGTTCGAGTAAACTTCGATGGCCCGGTCAAATTGTTCCAGGCCAAATCGGTGAGTTACGAGATCTTCCACATCAATTTTGCCCTCAGCAAGCAGGTCTAAAGCGTCCTTGGTTGAGTAAGGGTTGACGAACGACCCCTGGATTGTCAGCTCCTTCCGGTAGACCTCGAAAGGTTTAATCGGGATCTCCAGTTCCGGAGAAGCGACCCCGAACCAGACGACATGACCGCCCGGCCTGACTACCTGAAGGGACTGTTTCATTGTTTTCTCCGCCCCGACGGCTTCGATAACCACGTCTGCGCCTGACTTGCCAATCAGATTCTCAACGGATTCTTTAAGGTTCCTTTCCGTAACGTTAATAGTGCCCGTCGCGCCAAGTCTTCGAGCCATTTCTAGCCTCTTTACTCTTTTAGCAGAAGATACCACCTTGGCTGCTCCGGAAATATTTGCCAGTTGCACCAGTAACAGACCTGTGGGACCGGAGCCAAGTACCAGGACGTCATCACCTTTCTCGATAGAAGCATTGTTTATTCCGTTTATGGCACAGCTCAATGGTTCAACAAACGCTGCGGAAGTGAAACTAACGCTATCGGGAATACTGTATACACACCTTTCCGGGACTTTAGCGTATTCCGAAAATCCCCCGTCGCTATTTACCCCTAACCCTGGTAAAGTCACGCATAGGTTTTCTTTTCCGGCACGACAGAACTCGCATTTGTTGCATACGGTGTTGGGGTTTACCGCAACTCTATCTCCCTGCTCAAAGTTGTCCACCTTTTCTCCAACCCCTTCAACCGTACCGGAAAACTCGTGGCCGATAACAACCGGGAAGTCGGCTACAAACTCGCCCTTGTAAATATGAACATCCGTCCCGCACAGCCCGCATTGACTTATATCAATCAACACGTCTCTTTCTCCCAGCTCAGGAACTGGATAGGCCTTACGGTATTTGTATTCACCTTTTTCTTTAAAAGTAATAGCTCTCATATCGACCTCTTCATTTCTTCAATCTTTGGAATTTATCCGTTTAAACTCCGGCAAACCCGCACAGCTTTCCGAGTTACTTCGTCTTTTACAA
>JAGXKX010000137.1 GCA_018335015.1 Candidatus Bipolaricaulota bacterium | reverse complement strand
AAAGGGTGGAACCGTGCCCGCTCGCCTCGATGTTCAGCTTTGACTGAAAAGATTTTCCTGAACGGTTTCCAAAACTAATTTTTACGCACAAAACGCTACACTATGTTCTTTGCTTTTCACCCCCAAAGAATCTATTTAGGCACCGGCCTAAAACCCCAGAGCTTCCCGTTTTAGAGTCTCAATAATTCCGACCGTATCGATCTCTTTTGGACAGGCCTCGTTACAATTGAATACCTTATTACAGCCCCAGACTCCTCCTTTTTTGTCGTCCAGAACTTCCATTCTCTCGCTGTTGTCCTCTTCCCTGCTATCGCGGTGCCACCTAAATGCCCGGACAAACGCTGCCGGGCCGAGATATTTCTTGTTGTCCCAATAAGTAGGACAGGCAGCTGTACAGGCACCACACATTATACAGTCCATTGCTTCTTTGATCCGCTCCAGCTCTTCCGGGGTCTGTAAATTTTCTTCTTCCGAACCGGTTTTTCGCTCTCCAAGCAAGTACGGCTTCACTGCCCGATCGTGGTCAAACAAGCCTTCCAGATTTACCACGAGATCTTTTACCATCGGAAAACCGGGCAGGGGAGAAACCTCGATTTCTGGCTCATCACCTTCGAGTAAATCAGAGACAAAAGTCTCGCAGGCCAGCCGATTATTCCCGTTGATCAAAACCGCACAGGATCCACAGGACCCGTGACCGCAGGAGTGTCTAAACGTAAGACTGCCGTCTCTTTCCTCCTTCAGCCTGATCAGGCAATCAAGTACGGTCAACTCCTCTAACTCGTCCTTCTCCAGTTCGATACGAAACCTCTGGTAATAACTCCCTTCCTCGCTTTCCGGATCGTACCTGTTAACTTTGAACAAAATTGATGTCATGTTTAACTCCTTTTGGTCAATTCGAGACTCCATCCCTGTCCCTTACTTTAGTATAGCTAACCTCTGCCTCACCCGATGAAGTCCTCCTTAAAAGGCTGTGAAGCAACCAATTTTCGTCGTCCCGGTCCGGGAAATCCGTCCTGAAATGGGCGCCCCGGCTCTCCTCCCTGGCAATCGCCGCCTGTACGATGAATTCCGAATATTCCAGGGTATTCTCCAGTTCAAGGGCGGCCCGGAGTTCCGTATTGAACTTTCTTCCGTCGTCCTCCAGGTAAAGATCTTCGAAATACCTTTCTCTGAGACCTCTAATCTTATCGAGGGCCCTTTCCAGGCCCTCCTCGTCCCGGAAAACGCCTGCGTGTTCAGTCATAGTAGCCCTCAGTTGTTGCCTCAACTGGTGTACTTTTAAAGATCCATTGCCCTCCAGCAGGGCTTTCAACTTCGACTCCCACCACTGGACCCCGTCCGAGTTAACCACTTCAGTCGCCCCCTTTTTGGCTCGCCGGGCGGCGAAACTACCCGCTCGCTTACCAAAAGTGATCGTCTCCAGCAGGGAGTTGGCTCCCAACCGGTTTGCCCCGTGAACGCTCACACAGGCAATCTCACCGGCAGCGTAGAGGTTATCCCATAACACACCTTCCTTTTTTGCCTGAACTCGGCCGGATATATCAGTCGGTATACCCCCCATACAGTAATGAGCCGTGGGCTGAACTGGAATCGGTCTCTGGGTCGGATCGACCTTGGCAAAATCCAGGGCAAGTTCTTTTATTGTCGGAATCTTCTTCTTAATCTTCTCGTCGGAAAAGTGAGTTAAATCCAGGTGAAGGTAATCCTCTCCGTCTATTCCTCTGCCGGCATTTATTTCCCGCTGCATAGCCCGCACAACCACGTCTCTGGGGGCCAGCTCCATGGAATCTGGCTCGTAGTCAGCCATGAACCGCTCGCCTTTTCCGTTCAGGAGGTAACCCCCCTCACCTCGGGCTGCCTCGCTAACCAAAATGCCTTTTTCTTTTAACCCCGTGGGGTGAAACTGGATGAACTCGAGATCCTTAACCGGAACCCCGGCTCGTATTGCCACCCCCAATCCGTCTCCCGTGCTTGCTCTTCCACTGCTCGTAGTTTCGTAAGCCTGACCGCAACCACCGGTGGCAAGGATTACAGCCTCTCCCTCAAACCTGACGAGATCGCCCGTACTTACGTCGTAACCGACGAAACCGTCGACAGTTCGACCTTCTGTAACCAGATCCATGACGAAATACTCTTCGTAAAAGGTCGTATCTCGCCTGACGTTTTCTCCGTAGAGGGCGTAAAGAATTGCATGACCTGTACGATCAGCGGCGTATAACGCTCTTGGGAGACTGTGCCCCCCAAACGCCCTCTGGTCCAGATGACCATCTTCTCGCCTGCTGAACGGTACCCCTAAGTGTTCTAACTCAATTACGTTTTGCCTCGCGTTTTTAGTCAGGACCTCACAGGCATCTCTATCGACAAGATGGCCTCCGCCTTCAATGGTATCCTCGAAATGCTTCTTCCAGTCGTCCTCCTCGTTTTCCGCCAGGTTTCCTAGAGGCGCGGCTATTCCCCCCTGAGCGGAGACCGAATGCGACCTCAAGGCCCGGACCTTGGAGACAACTGCGACGTCGTCTATATGATTTTTCGCCTCAATTGCCGCTCGTAGGCCCGCAGCTCCTCCTCCCACTATGAGAAGATCGTGTTCAATAGTCTTCATCGTTTTTTCTCCTCCGTCTACATATCTTTATTAATGATACTGTAGAGAATCAGTGTAAAACTAATTTTCAGCTTTGGAAACCGTTCAAGAAAATCCTATCGGAGGCGAGCGGGCACGGTTTCACCCTTTAGGCGGTCCGGGTGTTCGACCTTCGGGCTTTCCGGGTCGAGAAATTTCCGACTCGCGTGCTCAAACCGTTCTGTTCATGATAGTTGTTCTCCTTTATACGAAGCATTATGCATAAAAATTTAATCTCATTTGGTTATGGGAATATCCCTCTCTGGGAATTACCTGAGGCAAGCCTCCGGTAATTCCCGATTCGGTCAGACATACCCGCCGCTTCGCTGGAATTTTCTCGACCCTAGCCCCTTTCGTATTCCACAAGAAGAAAGGGTGGAGAGCGAGCCGAGATCCGATGTTCAGCTTTGCTGAAGGATCAATTTCCCCGCTGGGGAAATTGATCCCTGGTTTTATCGAAAAGTTTCCAAAGCGAGCTTTTACGGGTAAAA
>JAGXKX010000136.1 GCA_018335015.1 Candidatus Bipolaricaulota bacterium | reverse complement strand
AACCGGTGAAGAACTGGAGAAGGCTTTTGACCTGGCGCGAAAGATGGGGCTCGATAGAGGGCTTTAGGGCATTCAGCGCAGGTAGATACCCAGGTGTAGCAGAGGTGAAAAAAGAACTCAGATCTTTCACCAACGGCGGGGTTTAGCTATCTGGTTTGGATAACTGCTCTCTACCCCTTAGCTGGCAACTGATTTATCCTTAAAATCTTACCAGTAGACGAAATCCGGCAGCCAGGTAAGGGGTAGAGAGCCAGTAGTAAAAAAATGAAATCCATGCTCACAATTAAGTTTCCCTTTCATCCGGCGGTGAAAGTTCTGAGAAGAAATGATTTTTAAATGAAAGTTCGTTAAGTCGGCGTTATTGCTGAGTTAACGCTTGTTCCGCCTGAATACCTGAATTCTGGAGGTGGTGGAGATGCTGGTTCAGGGTTGCTGTGGCTGGGGTTACTTTAAACCGAACCAGTTTCTGGAGGAAGCTGGGAGGTTAACCGAAGAAAAAAACGATTGGAAAGAGATCTACGACCACAAGGTTCAGGCTTTTGCTGATTTCTTCGATCTGGTCGAAGTCAACAAGACGTTTTACGACCTACCTCAGGTAAAAACTGCTGAAAAATGGAGGAGGCTGGCCCGTGAGGTCAATGAAGAATTTCAGTTCACCGTCAAGGCCTCAAAATTGATAACCCACAAGGATAGGTTTTCAGGTGATGATTCAGTGGAAAAGTTTGACGAAGTAAAGGATATTGCCCGGGCTCTGGAAAGCGAACTTATTTTGCTCCAGTCTCCCCCTTCATTTAGCCCGGATAAGGAAAATCGACGAAACCTCGACAGGTTTTTCTCGACGATAGATCGAGGTGACTTCTCGTTTGCCTGGGAACCCCGGGGAGAGTGGCTCGAAAATCCCGAAACGGTCAGAGATGTCTGTCGGAAACACGAACTTATCCACTGCACTGATCCGTTTCGGATGGATCCAGCGCTAGAAACTCCTCTTTCCTATTTGAGATTACACGGGAAACCGCCAGGCGAGGAAATGTATAAGTATACCTTTAATCAGGAGAGTCTGGAGAAGTTAAAAGAACTTATCAATGGAATCGGTTCCGAGGATATCTACCTGCTCTGGAACAACTATAACATGTATCGAGACTTGAAGAAATTTGAATCCATAGTTGGAAATGCTTAGGTTTAGGCTATTCGGGCATTTAAGACTTGTCGGTTCAGTTTTATCATTACCAATATTTTCAACTATTTGGTCAGAATATTGGCCTCCCCCCGCTTGGCTGGCAACTGATTTAACCTTAATAATAAATTGAAAATATGCCAGATCCCGGCAGCCAGGCAAGCGGGGGGAGGCTTGTAGGTAGTGAAAATTTCAGCTTGGCTTAATTAATTGATCCTGGTCGATCCTTCGGCAATTAGATGTCCGGGTACTACATACGTTGATCGAAGGAAAAATTTGGATGATTATTAACTGCAATGATAAAAAGGAAATTAAAGTTAGTTTCTCCGTTAAATTCAGCCGGAGCGGAGGCTTCAGGGAAAGCCGGAATATTCTCCTCCATCGTGACCCACGATGAAGAAAAGGACGTCTATGCGACCGTTGAAAAATTTAGACAGGAAGTTTTTCCTCGTCTGACCGGAGAAAACTTTCGAGAAAAAGTGGTCACGGAGCCCGTTCCACTGAGCGCCGTGATAAACCTTCACAACGCTGATGAAATAAGGAGAAGAGAAACCAGCATCGGCGAAATGCGAGATAAGATCCAGTCGGGAGGCCACGTATTAATGCCGGATGGGCTACCGAACGTCAAAATCGCAAAGACGATGAGGGATGAACTGGTCTGCTTCGACGGCCATCATTCTCTTCTGGCTTACATGTTGGCGGGAAAGAGATATCTACAGGAGGTCCCACATCTGATGGTTACCGGCGAGTCCGGTGATGGGTTAAGGGACGAGGAATTTCATGTATTTTTTGGTGAACACGAGAAGAAGCTACGCGGTTCGGGTTGGCGAAATTATACGATAAGCTGGACCAACCCGCCGGATCGTCAGTTGGAAGAGAGGAAACAGGAGGACATGGGCGAGTTATTTTCTGCTTTAGGAAAGGGGTGAAAATGGCAAAAGAAGAAAAACGCTACGATCGACAGAACATTCTGTCTCAGTGGAATGAGAGAACCCAGGAGAATCTGGAAAACTCCAGGATAGTCATCGTCGGATGCGGTGCACTGGGAACCAATACTTCGGCTACTCTGGCGAGGGCGGGAGTCGGAGAGTTAACCCTGGTCGACCGGGACTTCGTCGAACTCAGCAACCTGCATCGGACAGCCCTTTACAATGAGGAAGACGTTGGACGCGCCAAAGCTAACGTAATCCATGAGAGAATTGAGGAAATCAACTCAACCGTGAGTACGGAAGCCCTGCCCACCGACCTTGACCCCTTAAACGCCGAGAGGGTTTTAGGAGGACACGACTTGATACTCGATTGTACGGATAACCTGTTGACCAGGTATCTTATAAATGATTTTGCAGTCAAATTTGAAGTTCCCTGGATATACGCGGCAGTGATTGAGACTACGGGGATGACAATGAATATAAGCCCTGGAGAGGGTCCCTGTTTTCGCTGTCTATTCCCGGAGCGACCTCCGTCCGGGACCCTGCCAACGTGTGATACAGCCGGTGTTATTAACACTATACCGAAGGTTATTTCCGCGCTTCAGTCCACTGAAGCGATAAAGTGTCTGGACGGAAGAGAGGTAAACACTGATACTTTGTTGAATTTCGATGTCTGGGCGCGGGACCTATCCACAATAAATATTGAAAGAAACGATGAGTGCATTTGTTGCGGAGAAGGGGAGTACCAATTTTTGGAGAGTGAAGTGGGGCAGACTTCTCATTCCGTTTGTGGGCGGGAAGCAATTCAAATAAATCCTCACCGGGAGGACGAAATAGATCTGAAAGGGCTCGCGAAAAAGCTGAGAGGGTTGGGCGAGGTCGAAGCCAGGGATGTCTTGCTGCGATTTGAAGTCGAGGATTACCGGATAAACGTCTTCAGGGATGGCAGGGCCATAATTGAGGGCACTGAAGAGGAAAAGGTGGCCAGAAGCCTCTATTCGAAATATATTGG
>JAGXKX010000008.1 GCA_018335015.1 Candidatus Bipolaricaulota bacterium | reverse complement strand
AGAACTAACCGGAAAAGCCCATAAGTTTGGGGACGACATCAATACCGACTATATAATTCCCGGCAAATACCTGATGAAAATAACGGACGACGATAAGCTAGCCGAGCACGCTATGGAAGGCGTGGACACTAATTTCAGAGATAAGGCGGAACCTGGTGACTTCATTGTCGCGGGACACAACTTCGGTTCCGGATCCTCCCGGGAAGAGGCACCTACAGTAATCAAACACTCGGACGTCGGAGCAGTCCTGGCAAAGTCCTTCGCCCGAATATTCTACCGCAACGCCGTAAATATCGGGTTACCGATAATAGAATGTGATACAGACAAGATAGACCAGGGAGACGAACTGTACGTCGATCTTGAAGAAGGAAACTTGAATAACCTGGATAAGGAGAAAGAGATTGAACTGTCTCCCCTGCCACCCGAAATGAATAAGATACTCGATGACGGAGGGCTCGTTTCTCACCTCGATAAACACGGGACGTTTAACCTATAGATCATGCAACAGGTAAAGGTTTCACTAATAACGGGTGACGGTATTGGACCGGAAATAAGCCGGGCAACACGAAGGATAATAGATAGCTCGTCCGCCGAGATCGACTGGGAAATAGTCGAGACCAATCCCCGGCAAGAAAAGGGAGATGTCATTATAGATCGCATGATATCATCCATCGAAGAAACCTCCGTGGGCCTCAAAGGTCCGATTACTACTCCTATCGGATCGGGGTATAGCAGTTTGACCGTCGCCCTCAGAAAAAAACTAAAGCTTTACGCAAACGTCAGGCCGGTAAAGAGACTCCCCGGGCTGGGGCCAAATTTTCAGGCCGGAGACGTGAATCTCGTTACCGTGAGGGAAAACACGGAGGGATTATACAGCGGAATCGAACACGAAATTGCCGGAGAGTACGCCGAATCAATAAAACTCGTAACCAGAAAGGGCTCCGAGAGGGTCGCGAAATTTGCTTTCAAATACGCAAAAAGTGAAGGCAGAGAAAAAGTAACTGCAATTCACAAGGCAAATATCCTGAAGCAGTCCGACGGCCTCTTCCTGGATACGGCCAGAAGGGTTTCCCAGGACTATCCCGAGATAGAACTGGACGAAAAAATCGTCGATAACATGGCTATGCAGTTGATCCTTCATCCCGAGGACTACGAAATTCTTCTTGCTCCAAACCTCTACGGTGACATCCTATCGGACCTATCCGCAGGATTGATCGGTGGCCTTGGAGTCGCACCCGGGGGTAACTTCGGGGACGACGTGGTGGTGTTCGAGGCGGTCCACGGATCAGCTCCGGACATCGCCGGTCAAAACGTTGCTAATCCTCTGGGTCTGTTGCGGTCGGGAATAATGATGCTGAAACACGTCGACCAGCCCGAGGCCGCCGGGGGGATAGAAGCCGCGATGGGTAAAGTTCTGGAAGAAAAGGAGGTTCTTACGCCGGATTTAGGTGGTGACTCGACCACAACCGAATTAACGGACGAAATTATAGACCACCTCTGACTATGATGAACACGAAAAGACTATTGCGAAAAATGCTGGAGATTTACAGCCCATCCGGCAAGGAAGAGAAATTAGTTGACTTTCTCCAACCGGTCATGGAAGGGCTGGGATACCATACGAAACAAGACGAGACGGGAAATTTGATCGGTAGAATAGGAAAAGGAAGTACGCAAGTTCTGCTTCTGGGCCACCTGGATACAGTAGAGGGGGAAATACCGGTCAGGAAATCCGGTGGCAATATATACGGTAGAGGTGCTGTGGATGCAAAAAGCGCCCTGGCAGCGTTTATCGGAGCCGGCAGTCAGTTCGCCAATTCCAGCGATGTCGAAGTTTCCGTCGTCGGCGTGGTTGAAGAGGAGACGAGTTCAAAGGGAGCCTACGCAGTCCGGGAGGACATGTCACCTGACTACGTAGTAGTCGGGGAACCAAGCAGCTGGGACGGAATTACTCTCGGTTACCGGGGCTCTATTCGGCTATCTTATTCTCAGTCAGTCTCAAAAACCCACAGAGGTGAGAAGACGCCTCTTCCCGCAGAAGAGGCTGTGTCGTTTTTCCACCAGCTCAGAAATACTTTTGACTCCACCTCGTCTGGCTACAATAGCACCGACGTTCGCCTCACCGATATCGTGACAGAAAACGAACCTTTCCGGGACACCGTTGACATGACGCTGGACATTAGAACCAGCACCGACTTCAATCGGGAGGAACTGCGCGAGTTTATCAGAAACCATGGTGGTCAGGCCTCCGTGGAGACGACCAGGCATATACCAGCGGTGAGGTCGTCGAAGAGATCGCGGCTTGTTAGCGCATTTATCGGCGGAATAAGAGAAGTCGGCGGTAAGCCAAGCTTCAAGCTAAAGACGGGAACCGCCGACATGAATATACTTGCGGAAACCTGGGAGGTTCCGATAATCGCTTATGGTCCCGGCGATTCTTCCTTGGACCATACGCCAGACGAACACCTCGAGCTGGAGGAACTATCCCGCGCCCGAGAAGTTTTAGTGGTAGCCTTGAACAAACTAGAAGAATCTGGGGGAAGTTAAAATGCAACTACTTGACACTACTCTTAGAGAAGGCGAGCAGACGCCCGGTGTTTCGTTTTCAATCGAAGAAAAGAAAGAGATAGCTCTCCAGCTTGACGAGTTTGGGGTAGACATTATCGAACTCGGACATCCCGTGGTATCAGACGACATCGAAGAGGCCTGCCGGATCATAGCCAAGGACGATCTCAAAGCCGAAACTATGGCCCATTCCAGAGCTCTAAAAGAGGATATTGACATGGCCTCCGAGGTCAATGTAGACTGGGTCGGGATCTTTCTGGGAACCTCCCAGCTCAGCCTTGAACACAAGCTCCACATAGATCGAACCGGCGCCCTCGAAAAGATACGGGAGTCAGTTTCCTATGCTAGAGACCGGGATCTTAAAGTCCGTTTTACCCCGGAGGACGCGACCAGAACGGATCCTGGATACCTCGAAGAAGCAATCGTCACCGCGACAGAAGCCGGAGCCGACAGGATAAGTATCGCCGATACTGTAGGGACCTCGACCCCTTTCTCTTACGGAAAGCTCATCGAGGACGTCGTGCGTAGAATTAACGTCCCCGTCCACACTCATTGCCATAACGACTACGGAATGGCGGTGGCAAATTCACTATCGGGCTTCGGGTCGGGGGCCTACCTAATTGACGTAACGGTCAACGGACTGGGAGAAAGAACGGGAATAGCACCGCTGGCGCCGGTCGTAGTCGCTTTATCCAGACTATACGAGGTAGATAAAGACTGGAAACTCGAGATGTTACCCGAAATATCGCGGACGGTCGAAAAAGCATCCGGGTTGTTTAACTCTGAAATAGAACCGATCGTCGGTGAACACGCCTTTGCTCACAAGTCGGGGCTCCACACGAAGGCGGTACTCGAAAACCCGGAAACATACGAGGCAATTCCTCCGGAAATAGTCCACAAGCAACGCGAAATAATCATCGATAAGTATACCGGAAAGGCCGCAGTAAAAGACCGGCTAAACGAAATGGGGATCGAGCCCGGCGAGAATCAACTCCAGGAAATAGTCTCCAGGGTAAAGGATTCCGCGTCGGACGGCAAAACAAGATTTACCGACATCGACCTCCTGGAGATAGCGGACGACATCCTGGAACTCGATATAAAGAGCAGGATACCCGCTAAAGTGGAGGCATTGATTTCTTTCTCCCTGAATAGTGCTTCTTATACGACTCGAGCAACCCGAAAAATTGCCTCGTTCGAAGAAGTGGATACCGTCTACGAGCTGACGGGTGACAAGGATATCCAGGCTCACCTGGAGTCCGGCTCAGTTCAGCAATTAAACGATCTGATCGAGGAATTTCGGAACATGGAAGAAGTTCAGACCACAGAAACCAGCCTTATATTGAAGGGTTACGAAGAAACAGAGAGCTAATTTCTCATCAAAGGAAGGGGCAAATAAGGATTCCGCGAGCATATACGACAGTGTTAGAAGAACTAAGAACCTATTCTTTCTAAAGGAGGGAAAATGGCAAAAATCTATCTCGACGGGGAATTTGTTCCGGAAGACGAAGCAAAAATTAGTGTGTTTGACCACGGGCTTCTTTACGGAGACGGCGTATTTGAAGGGATCAGGGCTTACGACGGCTACGTGTTCAAGCTGGACGAACACCTGGACAGATTATACAGGAGCGCCAGAGCAATAAAACTGGAGATTCCTCTTGACCGAGATGAAATGGAAGAGAAGATTCTTGAAACTCTCAGAGTCAACGGGTTTGAGGAAGCTTACATCCGACCGGTCGTTACCCGGGGCACAGGTTCTCTCGGAATCGATATCGAGTCCTGTACCGACCCGTCGGTCATAATAATTTCCAAAGAATGGGAAGCTCTTTACGGACCCGAACTTTACGAAGAGGGGCTAAACCTGTTAACTACCACCATCCGTAACCAACCAAAAGACGGTCTACCACCGACGGTCAAACACCTAAATTATCTGACTAACGTTCTCGCTCTAATGCAGGCAAACACCTGGGGAGCCGACGAGGCATTAATGCTCGATACGAACGGAAACGTATCCGAAGGTGGCGCCGACAACGTTTTCGTCTACCGTAAGAACGCGGTTTACACTCCACCGGTAATAAATAACTTACCGGGAATCACCCGGGACGTAGTTATTGATCTCCTGAATGATCTCGGTTACCAGGTCAAGGAGGAAAATCTGGGGCTGGCAGAGGTCCTCACAGCGGACGAAGTTTTCCTCTCGGGTACCGCCGCCGAGGTTGCTCCCGTAGCGGAGATAGATGGTCGAAAAATAGGCGACGGGGAACCGGGTGAACTTGCGCTCCAGGTAAAGGAGGAGTTCGGTAAAATCACCGGGACAGAAGAGACTGGAACCAGGATATCTCAATCCACGTGACCGGTAACTTCCGTCCGTTCGCTAAGCAGTCCGTAGATGTAACCGTCACGCAGCGCCTCCCAGCTTGCCTCTATGACGTCTTCGGAAACTCCAATAGTATTCCAGGTCTTTCCCCCGTCCGTCATTTCGATCATGACGCGCGGCACGGCAGCAGTTCCCCGGTAACTTTCGAGGATTCTGACTTTATAATTCGTCAACTTCATATTCTCGATAGAGTGGTAGAAGCTATTGAGACACCTGTGAAATGCGTTGTCGAGGGCGTCCACGGGCCCGTGCCCTCTTTCTATTGCGTCTCTGACTTCTCCGTCCACTCTGAGTTTCACGCTGGCCTTTGCGGTAGGCTCTTCCCCGTCTACCCTGGTGGTTAGTATTTCGTATTCGAGGACCTCGAAAAACTCCGGTAATTCTCCCTGAACCCTCTTTGCCAGCAGAGCAAAAGAAGCGTCGGCGTTCTCGAACTGGTAGCCATCTTCCTCCAGTTTCTTTATGTTCTCCAGCACCTCTTTGTGAGTACCTCCCTCCTTTTCCATATCGACGCCTACACTCTTTAGCTTCCGCTCTACGGTACTGCCACCCGAAAGTTCTGATACAAGAAATCTTCGCTCATTACCGACAGCATCAGGCGAAACGTGCTCAAAAGTCCCCGGTTGTTTCAGTACGGCATCCACGTGAAGTCCGGCTTTATGGCTAAAGGCATTTACCCCCACAAATGGTGCTCTCTTCTCGGGCGGTTTGTTTGCTATTTCCGAAACGAACCGTGATACGGAGGTTAGATCCTTCAGGCTATCTTCCGATTTTAAGCACTTTAACCCCTTTTTCAGCACCAGATCCGGTATCAGTGTACATAAGTCCGCGTTACCAACTCTTTCCCCGTAACCGTTTATCGTCCCCTGTACCACTTCGGCCCCGGCCTCAACTGCCAGGAGGGAGTTCGCTACTGCCAATCCCGTGTCGTCGTGAGCGTGAACAGAAAGCTGCGAGTCAACGACTTTGCGAACACGACCAACTATTTCCCCGACCTCGGCGGGAGTAGTTCCACCATTGGTATCGCAGAGGCAGATAATGTCCGCCCCTGCTTTTTCGGCGGCTTTGAGTGTTTCGAAGGCATAATCAGGATCGTCCTTAAACCCGTCGAAAAAGTGCTCGGCGTCGTAGAGCACCTCCCTCCCGTGGTCGCGAAGATAGGTTACGGAATCGGCAATCATCCTCAGGTTCTCCTCAGACGAGACCCCAAGAACTTCGTCCACGTGGAGGCGCCAGCTTTTCCCTACCACTCCGACAACCGGAGTTCCGGAGTCAATCAACCCCAGTAGGTTCTTATCCTCGCCTGGAGCCGTATCGGGCCTTCTGGTACTGCTAAGCGCTACAAGCCTTGCATCCTCCAGGTCTTCCTGATCGAATTCCTGAAAGAACTTCGTATCCTTTGGATTGCTCGGCACCCAGCCCGCTTCGATGTAATCAACTCCCAGGTCGTCCAGTCGGACGGCGACTTTCTTTTTATCCTCCAGCGAGAAATTTATATCCCTGCCCTGGGAACCGTCCCTCAAGGTAGTATCAAAAACTAATACGTCCTGCTCGGTCATCGCTAATCAACCCTCCCCGAAACCGCTCTTGCCATTTCCATAGTATCCATACTACCTCCCAGATCGGGAGTCGTGTCTCCCGCCGCAAGCGTTCTCTCCACCGCATTTTCCAGTTTTTTTGCCTGATCGGGCTCCCCCAGGAAATTAAGCATATAACCGGCGGAAAGAATTGCCGCGGTAGGATTTACCACTCCCTTGCCGGCGATATCCGGGGCAGTTCCGTGTACGGGCTCGAACAGGCCGTGTTCATCTCCAATATTGGCCGAAGGTGACAAGCCCAATCCGCCAATTAATCCCGCGGCAAGGTCGGAAAGGATATCACCAAACAGGTTGGTTGTGAGGACGACTTCGAACCTCGAAGGCTCCTTTACGAGGTACAGCGCGGCCGCGTCGACGAGTATATCCTCGTATTCGACGTCGGATCCTCTAGAAACCTCTTCAACTGATTTTAGAAATTGCCCCCCGGTTACGGGCAGAACGTTGTTCTTGTGAATCGCGCTTACCAGAGGTCTGCCTTCCGCTTCCGCGTATTCGAAAGCGTATCCCGCAATTTTTTTGCTCGCCTCTTCGGAGATCACTCTCGTGGCAGTAGTAACTCCCGGAACTATTTCGTTTTCTATCCCCGCGTACAGGCACTCAGTATTTTCTCTTACGATAACCAGATCCGCTTCGGGATCCACACAATCTACTCCGGAATATGCCTTTATCGGTCTGAGGTTGACGTAGGTATCCAGTTCCTGTCTTAATCTTATAACCACGTCGGCGGCACTATCACCCACAGCACCGAGTAAAACAGCGTCCGCTTCCCGGGCTGCTTCTAGAGTCTCTTCGGGTAAAGCAGTTCCTCTATCGGCCAGGACAGCATCACCGGCATTGTATTTAGCGAATTCGAGGCCGACCGGTAACTCCTTCAGTACCTCCATTGCCGCCTCCACTACCTCCGGTCCAACTCCGTCTCCCGGTATTACAGCAACGTTTTTCATCTATTTCACCTTTTCTTATTTTAGCCCTTAGTCGTTTATTTAGTTCTTTTCGATCTTTGTCTGAAGGAAATCTTCTGAACCAGGAACATTCCACACCTTATTTCATCTCTCTGTCTCAAGGTTCTTGACCTTCTTACTTATATCCCGTTCCGCATCGTCCTTTCTCGCAAGGAGATTGACCGCGTTTAATAGTGCTTCCACGCTGGCAATTACTATATCGTCCCCCGTACCTCTAGCTTCTGCTGCAGTGCCCCTCTCGTCTTCGAGTGCAACTACCACGTTTGCTACCGCATCACTACCTCCAGTAATAGCGTCAATTCGAAATTCGGAGATTTCTATCTGTTTTTTCTCCCCTATAATACTCTTCATCGCGCTAAAGACTGCATCTATAGGCCCAACTCCGTTACCGGATTCCGTTCTTTCTTCCCCTTCAACCTTGGCCGTGATAGTAGCAGTAGGGGTCGCGTTGTCGCCGGTCATCACGAAGACCTGATCCAGTTCCACGAGCTCCTTTCCCGTCGGTCTTCCAAGTTCGGTTTCCGCGATAGCGTAAAGGTCGGCTTCCGAAAGTTTCTTGCCGTTGCTGCTTATCGATTTTACCTTTTTCAATATCTGGTTTATTTCCGATTCATTAGGCTCCAGACCAGCCTCGGAGAGTACTTTTTCCAGGCCCTGCCTTCCAGCGTGTTTGCCGACGATGAACCGTCTCCTGTGACCCACCGTTTCGGGATTCATCAACTCCGGTTCAAAAGTGCTCTTATCCTCGACCATTCCCGCTGCGTGGATACCACTTTCGTGAGAAAACGCGTTTCTACCTACGACCGGCTTAGTTGGGGGTAACTGGATTCCGCTCAATCTCTCAACCAGCTTGGAAGCCTTAAAGAGTCCTTCCTTCTCTATCCCGGTATGAAATGTATCCATCCTTTCCACGTTCATAACAGTCTCTTCGAGGGAAGCATTTCCCGCCCTTTCACCGAGACCGTTTATCGTTACCTGAACCTGCTTGGCTCCCCCTCTTACTCCCGCTATAGAGCTCGCTACAGCCAGTCCGTAATCGTCATGGCAGTGGACGCTGAGAGGTATCTCTACTTCATTATTGACTGCCGTAACCATACCCCTGACCTGATCGGGCAGGGCTACTCCGACAGTATCCGGTATATTTATCATGTCGGCTCCGGCCTCTTCAACCGCTCTACTGATCTCCAGGAGGTAATCCTCTTCGGTCCGAGAAGCGTCCATGGGGCTATAGAGACATGTTTTTCCCGCTTCTTTAACCACCGACACTATATCAACGGACTGCTCGAGCACCTCGTCCCGTGTCATTTTCATCGATTTCTTCATCTGAATTTCCGACGTTGACGCAAAGACGTGGACTACCTCCACTCCGGAGTCGAACGCCGGTTTTAAGTCTCTTTCCTTAATCCTCGCCAGACCGCATACTGGTGTTTCCACTGCTCGAACGATTTCCTCAACGCACTCCATTTCTTCCTTGGAACTCGCCGGAAACCCCGCTTCGATAACGTCAACCCCGAGTTGATCCAGCTCCCGGGCAATTTCAAGCTTTTCCGCCAGAGGGAAACTCAAACCGGGAGTTTGTTCGCCGTCTCTCAGGGTAGTATCAAATATTTCTACCTTTCCACCTTCCATTTTGAAATTCCCCTATCGTGTAATCATTTCTCTTAATTTTCGCCCGACGTCTTCGATTTCGTGGTTTTCGTCCATCTCCTGTAGTCGGGTAAATTGCGGTCTATTTGCCTTGTTTTCCGTTATCCATTCCCGGGCGAACTCTCCTGACTTAACTTCTTTTAAAAGTTCTTTCATCGCCTTCCTGCTTTCCTCCCCGATTACCCTTTTTCCCCTCGTAAGGTCACCGTACTCGGCCGTATCGCTGATGGATCTCCTCATTTCCGTCAACCCACCTTCGTAGATCAGGTCTACAATCAGCTTCAGTTCGTTTAAAACTTCGAAATAGGCGATCTCAGGTTGGTACCCTTCCTCGGTTAGCGTCTCATAGCCGGCTTTTATTAGCTCCGTGACACCGCCGCAGAGGACAGCCTGTTCGCCAAAGAGATCGGTCTCCGTCTCCTCCTTGAAGGTTGTTAGAATTACTCCGGCCCGAGTAGCACCAAGACCGTGAGCGTAAGCGAGGCCGACGTCTCTGGATTCCCCCGTGTAATCCTGGTATATCGCCAGCAGAGCCGGAACACCTTCCCCTTCTTTGTATACCCGCCTGACCAGGTTACCCGGACCTTTCGGGGCTACCATTACCACGTCCACGTAATCGGGTGGTTGAATTTGGTTGAAGTGTATATTGAAACCGTGGGAGAAGAATAGAGCATCGCCCGAACTTAAGTAGGGTTCGACCTTATTCCTGTAAACTTCGGGCTGGACGTTATCAGGAATTAACATCTGGACGACTTCCCCGGCTTTTGCAGCTTCTTCAATGGTCCCTACTTTCAGTCCATCGTCTTTCGCTTTATCCCTAGAATAACTACCTTCTCTGAGCCCTACAATTACGTCTACGCCGCTATCGTTTAAATTCTGGGCTTGTCCTCTTCCCTGACTTCCATAACCAATAATCGCAACCTTCTTATCCGAAATATATGATTTTTCTGCGTCCTCAGAGTAGTAAACTGTAGCTGACAAAGTATCCTCCTTTTTAAGGTTATTCTGGTTTCTCGTCTTTCCTTTTCTCCGCCCGTTCCAGGACGACTCTTCCCGTTCTGGCAATCTCTTCAATGCCGAACTCTTCCAGTAAATCCTCCAGCGCTTCCACCTTGTCGGCACTGCCGGTAGCTTCCACGATTACGAAATCCTTACCTACGTCCGCCACCTTCGCCCTGAATATGTCGGCCAGTTCGATTATCTCGCTCCGGTTTTCGGTGCTTGCATGCACCTTAATAAGCGAAAGTTCTCTTTCCACGTGGGACCTGTCGGATAGATCCTTCACGGAAATTACGTCGACCTGCTTGTTAAGCTGTTTCACTACCTGGTCCAGAGTCTCCCTGTCACCTTTTACTATTATCGATATCCTCGAATACCTGGGGTCAGTCGTTTCCCCCACCGCAAGACTATCTATGTTGAACCCTCTTCGGGCAAATAATCCGGACAGGCGGGAAAGTACGCCACTCTTATTTTTTACTAAAGCCGTCAAGGGGTGAAGTTGATTTTCTTTTGGTTTAGGCATCGTCTTCACCCAGGATGAAGTTCTCATTTGCCGCACCCGCCGGAACCATAGGAAACACATTTTCTTCCTCAGCGACGAAACACTCCACCACCGACGGGCCTCTATCGTAATTCAGCGCATCCTGCAACGCAGGGCGGAGACCTTCTTCTTCCGCCACCGAGATTCCTTTTCCTCCGTAAGCCTCCGTGACCTTTGCCAGTGAAGGAGTCCCTTCGTCTATTAGCGTTTCTACCAGCCTGTTATCAAAGAAAAGCTGCTGCCACTGGCGAACCATGCCGAGAGAACCGTTCCTCAGGATCACGACGGTAATCGGAATCTTTTCCCGCACCGCCGTAGTTAATTCCTGAATATTCATCTGAAACGACCCGTCACCCGTCACAGCAACGACGGGCTTATCGGGAGCAGCAACCTGAGAGCCTATCGCAGCGGGGAATCCAAATCCCATAGTACCGAGACCACCGCTCGTTATAAGTTGATTCGGATGGGTAAATTCGTAATGCTGAGCCGCCCACATTTGATGTTGCCCGACCCCCGTAGTAACTATGGTCTCGTTATTGTCCGTCAGTTCACTCAATACTCTGACAACTTCCTGCGGTTTAAGGACCGAGTCGTCCTTCTTCGCGTCTATAGAGTATTTCTCGAACCAGCTTTCAATTTTATTCCACCATTCTTCCTCTGTACGGCCTCTTCCCTCAACCTGTTCGTGTAGATAGGTTAAAACCTCCTTTGCGTCTCCAATCACCGGGAAATCGGGTTGTACTATTTTGCCCATTTCGGCTGGATCTATATCGACGTGAGCGATTTCCGCGTTCGGCGCGAAATCTTCGACGTTCCCCGTTATTCTATCGTCCAGTCTGGTTCCAACCGCCAGCAGGAGATCGGATTTCGCGATTGCTTTGTTAGCCGGGCCGGACCCGTGCATCCCAACCATCCCGATGAAATGGGGGTCTCGGGAATTCACGCATCCCAGCCCCATGAGAGAGCTCGCCACGGGTAGTTCCAGTTCTTCTACAACGTTCATTAGTTCCGTCTCCGCACCAGCCTGGGCTATTCCCCCTCCAATCAATACCACCGGTCTTTCAGCTAACAGCAGGTTATCCGCCAGGTCTTCCACATCCTGCTCATTAACTTCGGGATCTACTTCGTACCCTTCGAATTCTTTCTCATCCTGGCTATCTTCTTCCCAGATAAATTCTCCCATTTGAACGTCCTTGGGTAAATCCACGACAATCGGACCCGGCCTGCCGGACTGGGCGAGGTGAAAGCTCTCCCTGATGGTTTCAGGCACATCTTCCGGATTCATAACCAGGTAGTTATGTTTGGTTATCGGGTCGCTCATTCCCCTTACGTCAACTTCCTGGAAGGAATCCTGTCCGATCAACGGGGTAGCAACCTGCCCGGTAAAGGATATTACCGGCGAAGAATCCATGTAGGCGTTGGCAACGCCGGTCATTAGATTTGCCGCCCCCGGCCCACTAGTGGCAAAGACTACCCCTGGCTTACCAGTTACTCTGGCGTAAGCGTCCGCGGCGTGTATCGCTCCCTGTTCGTGAGTTGTCGTAATGTGGCGAATTTTATCCGACTTACCCAGCTCGTCGTAAATCGGCATTATTGCTCCCCCGATAATTCCAAATATTACTTCGACTCCCTGTTCTTCGAGACCTCTTACGACCGCTCTTGCGCCAGTCATTTTTTCGCCTTCGGTCAATTCATCCTCTTCTTTTTTCGGTCTTTTTTTCGTAGCCGTGTTCAATTCATCCTGATTTTTTGAGTTAGCCATTACATATCTCCTCCGTTTACATCGCCGGGCTCCAGGATTGCTCCTTTATCCGCACCTGAAACCAATTTCGAATATTTCGCCAGAAATTTCCTGCCGTAAGTATTCGTTTTATTTTCTAGATGGTTCTCCCTGCTTTTTCTCTCCTCTAACTCTTCTTCGGATAATTTCAATTCCAGCTTTCCTCCTGTTATATCTATCTTTATCCGATCACCGTTCTCAACACAGGAGAGGGCTCCTCCGGAAGCAGCTTCCGGAGCAACGTGACCTATTGCCGCACCCCTAGTAGCTCCGCTAAACCTGCCGTCAGTAATTAACGCCACCTTACCCGCGAGATTCCCTCCACTGATTCTGCTTGTTGGAGTTAACATTTCTCTCATACCGGGACCGCCTTTTGGACCCTCGTATCTTATAACTATTACGTCACCCGGTTCGATTTCTCCGCTATCTATTGCTTTAACGGACTCCTCTTCGGAGTCAAAGACTTTTGCCGGACCCTCGTGGGCGAGCATATTTGAGTCCACCGCCGTCCGTTTTACAATTCCTCCCCCAGGTGCTAAATTCCCGCTCAATACGGCAATAGAACCTTTATCGTGTACGGGATCGGAAAATTTTCGAATTACCTCTCGGTCAATTTCACGCTCCATTTCCAGACGATCGCTTACCTTTCCGCCCTCGACCACAGGAGCTCCTTCTATCATCTTCCTTCTTATCTCCTTCATGATTGCGGGTATCCCGCCCGCTTCGTGGAGGTCTCCAACTCTGTGGGGTCCAGCGGGGCTCATCTCCACCAGGTGAGGCGTCGTCTGTCCAACCTGATCCACGTCATTCAGATCGAAATCGGTATCGGCTTCGTTTGCTAGAGCCAGCAGGTGGAGGACCATATTTGTAGATCCGCCAAGCGCCATACCTACCCTTAACCCATTTTGCAGGCTTTCAACCTGGAGGAATTCCCTCATACCCCTATTGTCTTTCACCAGCTCGACAACCTTTGAGCCACTTTTTAGAGCAATATCGTTTCTCTCAGAGGACTTTGCCGGTGCGGTTCCGGCAAATGGGAGACTTAACCCCATAGATTCAGCTATCGCGCCCATTGTGTTAGCGGTAAACATCCCCGCACACGAACCAGCCCCGGGACAGGCGTGTTTCTCAATTTCCAATAGTTCATCTTCGCCCATATCCCCCTGTTTTACTTTGGGAACTGCTTCAAAGACGGAAGACAAGTCCATAGATTCACCCTGTAAACAGCCGGATTCCATGGGGCCACCATTAACAACCACCGTGGGCAAGTCCAGTCTGGCCGCCCCTATTAACATTCCAGGCAGTATCTTGTCACACGAAGCCAGCAGCACCAGACCGTCAAACTGATGGGCGAACCCCTGTAATTCCACGGAATCCGCAATTACCTCCCGCGACGGCAGGGAGGCAAACATCCCTTCGTGGCCCATAGCTATACCGTCATCAACAGCTATCGTATTAAATTCTACAGGGGTTCCTCCTCCCCGGGTTATTCCACGCTTAACCACCTCCCCCAGATCGTCCAGATGTACGTGGCCGGGAACGAATTCGTTGTAGGAATTCGCAACCCCGATTATCGGTTTCTCTATATCATTCCCGTCAAGACCGGTTGCCCTCATTAAAGATCTATGAGGCGCCCTTTCCGGCCCTTTTTTTATCTTGTCACTACGCACCCTGGGCTCCTTTCCTGGCGGCCGGGCTCCCATCAGAGAAGAATCCGTTCGAATCAAGTTTTACGTATTTAGCGTAATTACAGCCGGAGTCCGAGCACACCAGCCGTTCGAGAGCAGGAGAAGGAAACGATGCAACAACTCCCTGACGGGTAGTGGTCATCTCTCCTCCACACCTGGGGCAAGAACGACGTCCCGTGATGGTAGTACTTTTGCCTGGCTCACCAATATTTTTTCGATCTTGTCTTACCTCTTGGGTCATTATAGAAACCTCCCGATATTTTGTTTTAGACTCAACCAGACTCGAAAAAAGAAAATTTAAGTTAAACTACAGAAATGTTTTGGATGCAGAAGTAATTGCCCCTAAAGGGGCAGAATAACAACGAGAGCGATCAGGAGAGAACTGGTAACGACTGATATGCAGGAGAAAACACCCGCAATGGAGCCAGTTTTCACGCCGCCAGAAGCAGTTTTAGGGGAAAGAATACTTTTTGTTGACTCCATATTTTCACCTTGGATTTTAAGCATTTTACTCTATAGGCGTGATATTGTCAAGGGTTTATCGACAAATAAAGGAAATTATAAAGAAGATACAGAAAAAACAGCGATAACGGAAAGTTAGGAAACTTTGCCTCTGGGGTAGGATCCGAGAACCTGGACCTCGGGAACCAGCTGGTTCAGCTCAGCAATTGCCGAATTAACCGGCACGTCTTTTCGGTGACCTTCTAGCTCCAGATCGAAGTGATACTCCCACCTGCCAGTTTCAGTTGGCCTGGACTGTATCATGGTGAGGTTTATATCCTTCTCGGCAAACGGGGCCAGACACTCGTATAGTGATCCGGCTCCGTCCCCGAGTTCGAAGGTTATCGTGGTTTTATAATTCTCACAGGCCATTCGTTCCGATCGGGTTTCTCGGCTTACCAGCAAGAACCTGGTATGGTTGTTCCCTGCCGTCTGTATATCTTCCATTAGGACCTTCAATCCGTACTTTTCACCGGCGAACTTGCTGGCAATTGCAGCTAATCGCGGGTCCTTTTTCTTCTTAACCATCTTGGCGGAGCCTGCCGTATCGTAAGTCGCTCGAGTTTCCACCTCCAGGTCGAAAAGAAATTCTCTACATTGCTTCAGTGCCTGAGGGTGAGAATAGACGGTATCCACTTGCGATAGATCGGCTCCATCAATTGCGAGAAGAGAGTGCCTGACGCGAAGATAGACTTCTCCGTTAACGTAAACGTTGCCCTGCGAAATCAGCTTGTATGACCTGTCGACGTATCCGCCTATCGAATTTTCAACGGGGATTATACCACCGGGGGCTTTCCCGGACTCAACTTCCAGGATCACGTCTTCAAGGGATTCACAGGGAACCCCTTCCACCCGAATTCCTTCTTCTTCAAAGTACTTATGAAGTGCCTGCTCACTGTAAGCGCCCGGTTCGCCCTGGAAGGCAACTCTCATTATTTCTCCACTCACCTTAACCACCCGTCGAGAAATACCCCCCTGCTCTGCGAGCCGTACATAACACTAATGGGCGGGGCTTATTTCAAACTTTCGTTTGGAAATAGGATATTTTCGTCGCTGGCAGAAGAGTGAAAACACACCTATCCAATAATTAGCCCAACCAACTGATTCCGTTACCGGCCAAGCCTCAAAGCATTATCGGTTAGTTTTTTGTACCTGTCCTCTGATACTCACCTGACGACTGAGTTAACCTTAGAATCCTTAAGGTATAGCAACTCCTGTCAGCCAGGCAAGCGACAGAGGGTTTAGAGGACTTTGCAATTTATCCCTTACAAATTAAGCCTTGCTTACATGCCACGGTCGAAGGACCTCGTCAGCTAGCTATAAAGGTTGGAACTGATTACGTGTTCATCCAGCCCCAGACCTTACCTTCCTGCTCGGACATCCAGCGATCGTGGTCCGTCAGATAGTAAAATACGTTTTGCAGAGTCTCGTAGTGTTTATCCTCTTCTTTCATCAAGGCCGTAAAGAAGTCTTCTTCGTCTTCATCGTCGGAGTCTTTAGCCATGTCTTTATAGATTTCGGCCAGCTTGGTCTCCAGTTCAAGCGCGTGGTCGTAGACGCTGGACTTTTCTTCTTTCCAGCCCTCCCTTTCATTTGCCGAAAACTCTTCGAATACCTCCCTGGTCGCTTCCTCCAGGTCGACTTTCTCTAGGTTTACGTCGCTGACAGGTTTGCCTTCGGCTATTTCCTTTATAACTCTAATGTGATCTTGTTCCCGATCGGCCAGTTTCTCCAGTACAGATAACACAAAAGTATTGTCCGTGTCTTCAGCGTGCTCGGTATAGTAATCGTAACCTTCCTGTTCAAACTTGATGGCCATCTCTAAAGAATCTGAACTAATAGGCATTATATACCTCCGTTATTATTTTCGAATTTGGTCTCTACAGTGTTCTCTTTCGACAATGTTCTCGATATAAGCCAACTTGTATGAGTTTGGGTTTTACATGAAAAACCCAAGAAAAGTATATGACAGATTCTGCCGTACGCAAGGTGGTCCGGGAGTTAAGGAACCCTATAAAATAGTTTGTCCAGTTCACCCGGTAAAAAGGTTGACATGCCACGAGTTACTAAGTATCATATTTTGAAATGTCATACTCAAATCCTCAGTTAAAAGAACTTTCCGTAACGCACGCCAACCATCATTGGAGATGCTCCCCCATCTCCACCACCTAACCTAACTACCTTTTTTAGAATCCAACTTAGTTAAAATACATCTTAAATTTTTCTCGTTTAAAAACACAAGGTTAACAAAGGACAAAAAGTCCCGAGTCCTTTTTGAAATCGGAGGTAAATATGAACGGAAACTGGATAAATCAGTCCAAAAGTCTGTCAACAGTAGCCAGAGTGCTCAGGGAGAATTACGACCTCTGGAATTACCGAGAAATACTCCTACCGGCCATCGAAGAAGCCGGTGAGGAGCTCGACAGAGGGACTAAATTCACGGATGGGCGCGAATTCTATCTAATCAAACCCGATATAACCTCGCAGATCCTATCCAGGTTGACAGCCGAAAAAAAGCGGAAGCTGTTCTACATCTCCGAGGTCCTGGACGGTGAGACTTCCGGTGACTGGCAGTTCGGTGCTGAGTACATCGGCGGAGATAAAGGCTGGATGGTACTCGAGATTATCAGCTCGATCATCACGGGACTGGAGTCACTTGGTATAGAGGATTTCTATGTTGATATCGGAAGCAAACAGGTCTGGGAGTCAGCCACCAGCGACCTCCCCGATCTACGAGACGAAGTTTTCAGAGCTCTTTACCACAGGAGTTTCGACCTAATTGATGACCTGGATATAACTGAGAAAAAAAAGGACGAGGTCTGGCGCCTATTCAACTTCAGAGACCAAAGATGTAGCTACACCAGACTAAATGAAATCCTGAAAACCATCGACGACGAACGGATCTTCGCGGATTTTGGTACTGTCAGGGGGATGCATTATTACGAGGACCTAACTTTCGAGTTATATTCCCCGGCTACCGGGTCGCCACTGGGTTACGGAGGAGAATACACCTTCCGGAACGCTGACGCCTGCGGTTTCGCCTTCAACCTCGAATCACTACTCGATGTCTTTACCGGCCTGGAGGGGAGAGACAGGGAAAAACTTGGTGGAACTAATAAAAAGAAGATCCGTCGGGCTAGAGACAGGGTAGAAAACGGAGTTACGATCGAGGTGAAATCATGAAATTCGTCCTTCCAAGGGGAAGACTCCTGGACGACGCGATAGAATTACTTCGCCAAGCCATCCCGAGTCTAACGATCGAAGAAAACCGTGAGCTCATCCACTCAAATGGTGACCACGAGGTCCTGCTGGCAAAACCCGCCGACGTTCCGACCTACGTAGAAGAAGGGGCCGACGTCGGTGTCACCGGAAGGGACATGGTTCGAGAAAAGTCAGCCGATGTATTTATTCCTCTTTCCCTACCGTTCGGAGTTTGCCGTGTCAGTGTAGCTCGCCCGGAGGAAGAAACGAGCTCTCCAGAGGGAATGGAGGGCTACAGGATTGCCACGGAATACCCCGCGATCACCAGAGAATTCTTCCGTTCCCTTGGAGTACCAGTCGAAATAATTGTGGTTGCAGGTTCGACCGAGCTCGCCCCCAGAGCGGGGATGGCGGACGCGATAGTCGACGTGGTCCAGACCGGAAACACGCTGACCGCAAACGGACTGGAAGAAATAGAAACCATCCTGGAAAGTTCGGCTCTATTACTGGTCAACAGGATTTCCCAGAAGACCAAATTCGACCGGGTAAACGAACTCATATATTCGATAAGGGAAGTGATCAAGAATGGAACTTAAGCCTTACGTGGCCGAGATACTTGCCGAGATAGAATCCGAAGGGGAAAAAGCTGTGGAGAAGTATTCCGAGAAGTACGACGACTATCGGGGCCCGCTCCGCGTGGAAGAGGGTGAGTATCCGAAATCGGAAGATATTTCTGAAGAGGAAAGAAAAGCCATCGAAGCCGCCATAGATCGAGTCCGAGATCATCACGAGAGGCAAAAACCCGACGGCGACCTCTACTTTCAGTCCGGATCGATCTACGGAACACTTTACAGGCCGATGGAACGAGTAGGGATTTACGTCCCTGGAGGGAAACCTTTACCTTCGACGCTGATAATGACCGGGATTCCTGCTCTGCTGGCCGGTGTAGACGAATTGATAGTGACTAGCCCACCTTCATCACACGGGGATATTGACCCCTACGTGCTCTACGTAGCAGAAGTCCTGGGAATAGACGAGCTCTATCGCCTGGGCGGGGTTCAGGCGATAGGAGCCATGGCCTACGGGGCTGGCCTCACGTCGGTCGATAAAATTTTTGGGCCGGGAAATAAGTACGTCAATGAGGCCAAGAGACAGGTCTACGGTCAAGTGGGAATAGACGGGCTGGCTGGTCCCTCAGAAGTCTGTATCGTAGCCGACGAGACAGCCGACGAACGTCACGTCCTGGCAGATCTACGGTCTCAGCTTGAACACGACCGGGATTCCCGGGCCTGGTTGCTTACCACTTCGGCCGACCTCGGGCGGTATTGCGAGGACTCCGGTGCAAAAGTCGAGATCAGGGACGACCTCCCGTCCTGCATCGAGAGAGCAAACGATCTGGCTCCCGAACACCTTCAGATAATGACTACCGGCGGTGAACACCTTCTCGATCGCGTTCGAAATGCCGGTGCGGTCTACCTGGGTACCTATACCCCAGCGGCTGCCGCGGACTACTTTCTGGGAGTAAATCACGTACTCCCGACCGGAGGTGCCGCCAAATTCGATTCCGTTCTGACCGTCCGTGACTTTATGAAACCAATTAGCGTTGCCCGGACCGGAAAAGAAGAATTTCGGGAGAACTGCTATATCGGAAAGAGACTTGCGGACCTTGAGGGGATGTCCAACCACTTAAAAGCTCTGGAGGTGAGAGACGATGAAGAGACGGACCGAGGAAGTTAAAATCACCGTCGAGTTCGGAGGAAATATAAACGTAGAAACCGGAGACGAAGTATTCGATCACCTGTTGAATACGCTGCTTTTTTACCTGGATCAACCCGGGATAATCGAGGCGGACTGGGACCTTCGCCACCACCTCTGGGAGGATACCGGAATCGTCCTCGGGAAAGCATTGAAAGAGAAGATAGGTGACGAGAAAGTCGCCAGGTACGGCAGTGCTCTTATTCCGATGGATGGAGCGCTCGTTCTGGCTTCTGTAGACCTATCTCGCCCTTACTTCGTTTCTAACCTGAACCCGAAAGAGGCGGAGGCAGGTTTTTCCCTTACACTGACAAAGCAGTTTTTCCTGGCTCTCTCTCGCTCTCTCGAAGCGACGGTTCACCTTCGCCAGCTTGCAGGTACCAACGCCCATCACGTTATCGAAGCTGGATTCAAGGCCCTCGGAACTTCGCTTCGTGAAGCGACAAAGGCTTCGGACAGGGTTGAAAGCACCAAGGGGGGACGCAATTGATAGCCATCGTCGATCTCGGGATCGGTAATTTTGCCAGCGTCAAAAAGGCCCTCGACGGAAACGTCACAGTTAATCCCGATGTGGTGAAAGGGGCAGACAAGATAGTTTTACCGGGAGTAGGCAACTTCGGCGAAGTAGCAAAAAAACTAAAACCCCTGAGGGAGACAATTTTGAGAAAAATCGAGGCAGGCACGCCGTTTCTCGGCATTTGCCTCGGCATGCATCTCCTATTCCCGAGCAGCTCGGAGGGTGGAGGAGAAGGACTCGGTGTTCTAGCCGGAGATGTTTCCGGTCTTCCCCGGGAAGCTTCGCCCCACATAGGCTGGAACCAGGTATTTCCCGCAAGGGAGGACCCACTTCTGTCGGACCTGGAGCCGGGCTCTTTTTTCTACTTCGTCCACTCCTACTACCCCAACCCCGAGGACGAGTCCGTCGTAACCGGAAAGACTGAGTACGAAACTGCCGGAGGAATAAAGTCCTTCCCGGCGACTGTTCGGCGAGAAAACGTCTTTGGAGTCCAGTTTCATCCCGAAAAATCCAGCAAAAAAGGACTTAAAATTCTGGAAAATTTCAAGCAGCTATAGGAGGAGAAATGAAAATTTACCCCGCTATTGACGTGATGGATGGAGAGGCTGTCAGGCTTGAGGAAGGTAAAAGGGAAACAAAGAAGGTCTACGGCGATCCGGTTAAGATAGCAAAAGAGTTCGAGTCCTACGTTGATAAAGTTCACGTTGTCGATCTCGACGGAGCTTTCAGCGGTAGCCCGAAAAACCTGGTGACGGTGAAAAAGATACTTTCACGGACCGATCTTTCTGTTCAGCTGGGTGGCGGAATACGAACGGAAAGAAACCTTCGCAACGTCAGGGAGCTTGGCGTTACAAATCCCATCGTTGGCACCATGGCCCTGGAAGAGGGCTTTTTGGCAAGGGTCGGAAAAGAGTTCAACGGTCTAACCGTGAGCCTCGACGTCCGTTCGGAAAGCCTTGCCGTCGAGGGCTGGGAAAGGACCCTGGAAGCCGATTACCGAGAAGTCTTCGACAAACTGAAATACCATACAAACAGGTTCATTTTTACCTCTGTCGGTTCCGACGGAAAACTGGAGGGAGTAGCCGAAGTGGAAAGGTTCTGGAGCGACCAGGAGGTTATTTACGCCGGCGGAGTAACCAGTCAGGAAGACCTCGGATTCCTTGAAGACAGGGGATTCGATGGAGCAATTATCGGAAGGGCCCTCTACGAAGGAAACCTGGACCTGGCAGAAATATCCGACACTTTCGGTGATGGAAATGCTGGCTAAGAGGATTGTCGCCGCGCTCGACATAAAGAAGGGACGCGTGGTAAAGGGGATCCAATTTAAGAACCTTCGAGACGCAGGAGACCCGGTAGAACTGGCCAAGGAATACGAGTCTGCCGGCATAGATGAACTCGTATTCCTTGACATAACAGCTAGCCAGGAGAACAGGAATATCTTGCTCGACCTGGTAAAAAGGGTCTCGAGGGAGGTATTTATACCGTTCACCGTAGGCGGGGGAATAAAAACGGTGGAGGGCGTCAGAGGTCTGGCTCGTAACGGAGCGGATAAGGTTTTCATGAATACCGCCGCCGTTGAGAATCCCGACCTGGTACGGAAGTCGGCGGACGTTCTTGGTCGAGCGAATTTAGTGGTAGCGATCGACGGAAAAAAGGCTGACGGGGGCTGGAGGGTCCACACGCATGGAGGGACCAAACCCCGAAGCGTTTCCGTTGTTGACTGGGCTCGACGTGTCGAAGAACTTGGTGCAGGTGAAATTTTACTAACGTCCATGGAAACCGATGGAACCAGGACCGGCTTCGACCTGGAATTAACTTCCGCTGTCGCTGACGCAGTCAACATTCCTGTTATTGCGTCCGGGGGAGCCGGGGAACCGCAACACTTCGAGCAAGCATTTCGAGCTGGCGCCAGCGCGGGGCTCGCGGCTTCGATCTTTCACTACGGTGACTACAGCGTAGCCGAAGTGAAAAACTTCCTATTGGAAAGGGGGACCAATGTCAGACGAGAACAGGGAAATTATTGATTCCGTAGACTGGGATGAGACAGGACTCGTTCCGGCCATCGCTCAGGACGTGGGGGGGCAGGTATTGACCCTCGCCTACATGGACAGCGAAGCACTAGAGCAAACCCTCTCCACGGGGTTTGCCCACTATTTTTCCCGCAGCAAGGGAAGGATAAGGAAGAAAGGTGAGGTTAGCGGCAACGTCCAGGTTGTCGAGGATGTGAAACTGGATTGTGACGGAGACGCCCTCCTGGTAAGAGTAAATCAGCAGGGACCCGCCTGCCACACGGGGAAAAATAGCTGCTTCTACCGTAGTATAGGTGAGCCAGAGGTAGAGGAGGGTGGGATAGACTACTCCCTGAACGTACTGAAGGAACTGGAGGAGGTCATTAGAGACAGAAGAGAGAATCCCCGACAGGATTCTTACACCTCAGAGTTATTTGCTCGAGGAATCGAGGAAATAAACAAAAAGCTGGGGGAAGAGGCTATAGAGGCAATAGTTGCGGCGGAAGACGATAATTTCGTCGACGAGGCCGCGGATTTAGTCTATCACCTACTGGTTCTATTGAGAGAACGGGGAATAGAACTCGGAGACGTGATGAACGAACTGGGAAGGAGGAGAAAGTGAAGATAAGGGAGACAGTAAAGAACTTCAGTCCCTACAATCCCGGCACCGCCGAAGCGGGAATCAGAATGGACAAGAACGAGTCACCGTTCTCTTTGCCTGAAGAACTCAAGGGGAAGGTCCTGGGCGAACTGGAAAAACTAACCGTAAACAGGTATCCTCAGTCCAGCGGAGACAGCCTCAGGGAGAAGCTGGCCGACTTCCACTACCTGAAGAAGGACAATATAGTCGTCGGTAGCGGGTCGGATCAGCTGATCTCTTACTCCACCCACCTGTTCGCAGGCAAACACGCGGTAGTGACCCCGCCCACCTTCTCCATGTACCGGTTTTACGCGGAGTTAAACGGGCTTGACGTGAGGCCCGTACCCCTCGGAGAAGACTTCGGCCTCCAGGTAAAAAAGATAAAAGATAACCTGAACGGTGCGGCCGTCGTATTTCTTTGTTCCCCGAACAACCCTACCGGGAACACTTTTGATCGCGGGAAGATAGTTGAAATACTGGAGACAGGTGTTCCCGTCGTGCTGGACGAGGCTTACGGAGAATTTGCCGACGAAACCAATATGAATTTGATCAAGGGCTACGACAACCTGGTTGTTCTGCGAACCTTCTCCAAGGCTTTCGGACTAGCCGGTGCCAGGGTTGGCTTCGCTGCAGGAGATTCTGACGTCGTGGGACACATGCTTCGGGTGAAGCCACCCTACAACCTTAACTCGTTCTCGCTCAGGGTCGCCGAGTTGCTCCTCGACCACTACGAACTTGTCCGTGATAGAATAGATCTTCTTACAGAACAGAGAAAAAAGTTATATAATAGGTTCGAGCGGTATTCCCATCCCAGCGAGGCAAACTTCCTGCTTATGAATCTTGACGCCTCGGACTACCTGCTTGATCGAGGCATCTCAGTTCGGAGCTTTACCGGTAGGCTGGCGGAATACATCAGAGTTACAGTTGGTACAAAGGAAGAAAACGACCGGTTTACCCATGCTCTGAAGAGTTATATAAGCGATCAAATCTAAGTTTACGTGAACCGAAGTTATATCAAAGGAGCTGATAACGTTGTTGAACCCGGAATGGATAGTCCTGGACATAGACGGGGTTCTTATCAGCGTAGAAAATAGCTACGACCTGGCCGTTAAGAAGACTGTCGAAAAGTTATGGACAAAACTGGGCAACAGCGGTTCACTTTCGCTGGAGACCATTCGAGATTTCAGAAAAAAGGGGCAGTTTGGAGACGACTATAGTGTAACTGAAGGGCTAACCCTTGCGGGGCTTAATGAAGACCTGAAGAATTTTGTCGAAGAATTTCCCCGGGGAGAGGAAATGGAATGGATAATAAACCGGACTGGAAAACGGATCGGGAAGGAGAATGTCAAACCTATTTTCGATAGGCTCTATCTCGGGAAAGAAGATTCTCCTTCAGAGGACGGCCTTTGGCGGCAGGAGAAACCAGTGGTCGATACTTCTTTGCTGGACAAAATAGAAGAGCAATTCAAACTTGGATACATAACCGGTAGAAGCAGGCAGGAGCTGAAACTGGCATCCAGAGTGTTAAACCACGAACTGTCTGTCGCTGTAACCCGGGAGGATTTCCTGAAACCGGATCCACGCGCGCTGACTCACATGGTTGGAGAAAGCTCCGGTATCTACTCCGGCGACACCCATAACGACAGGCTTCTGGTGGAAAACTACAACGAGGAAACCGAAGGGAACTTCGAGTTCGTCATGATTGATCACGACAATCCAACAAACCAGGTATTGAGAGATTTACTCGACAAAAGTTAAAGTGTTCAATCGAGATCCGTAACTACGTAACAGACGCCAGGAGAACCGGAAAAGGCCAGCTTGCAGGGACAATCAGAATAAGTAGTCGCTTCTGCCCTGAAACACTCGTAGGCCTCGCGTTTTTCCTCGCCAATGAAGAATAGAAACGGGTATTTGGATTCCCGAATCAACCGGGGGGAGATTGTAACCCTTTCCTTTGGCGGCTTGGGGGATGCCTCTACCAATGAGAACTCGGAGCTATTCTCGTTTAATTGGGCACTACCCGGAAAAAGAGACCCGACGTGGCCATCGCCCCCGACTCCGAGTACCGGTAGGTGGATTACTCCGTTCGAGATCTTCTCCAAATCGTCGCGGTAACTCTTGAGTGCTCGTGACGGGCCCGAGGTCTCCCCTGGAAACCTGTGGATCTGGTCAGGCCTGACGAGATCGCGGCCCATCAATTCCCCAAGAAACAAGTCTTCCGCGAGCCCGTAGTTACTTTCGTAAGAACCGGGTGGAACAAGCCGTTCGTCAGTCCAGAAGAAATGAACTCTCCGCCAGTCTCCTCCGCTCAGTAGATCCGCCATACCTGGTATCCTCTCGTAAAAAGATTGAACCGACCTTCCTCCCGCTAGTGATACCACTACTTTATCCTTCGACGACAGTAACCTGCCAAGGGATTCGTAAAACTTCTCCGCCACCTTCCGAGCAAGGTCTTTCCTCCCTTTTACTCTTATAGTGACTATTTCTTTTTCGGGATCCCGGTGCACAGTATCACTCTACTATAGGCAAAAAGATTTTCGGACGGTCAACTCAGTCCGTGCCATTCCCCGTCCTGGATAAAATTATGAACTTCCGGAGGAACCTTTCCCGGTTTGTAAATAGTTGGTTCTGGCAACTTCATTCCGTCAACTATCCTCCACTGTTCTTCGATTTCGTCGTAACGAATGAAAGAACGCTGATCCCCGGCCAGAGCTTGAGCGAGCAGGTTCTCGTAAGCACTCGGAGTATTTGGACCGTGGTGACAGGCGTGACAGAACTCCATCTTTGCCGGTTCAGTTTGCATTCCACCCGGCACTTTGGTGTTAATAACGAGGTATATGCCGCGATCGGGTTGAATGCTAACCACCAGTGAGTTGGGAATAGTGCCATCACCCGCCATTGCCGACTGGTTATTTTTGTCGAACTGTATGTAGATCTGTGAGTACTTTTTAGCCAGGTTCTTTCCGGTCAAAATGTAAAAGGGTACTCCCTGCCAGCGCGGTCCGTCCAGGGACGCTTTAACCGCCGCCAGAGTTTCTGTCGTCGAATCTTCATCTACCCCTTCCTCGTCCCGGTAACCCTCGTACTGGCCCGTCATCGTATCCATAATACTCACTCCCTGTAAGACCCGGACTTTCTCGTCCCTTATACACTTTGCGTCCAGCTTTTCAGGAGTAGACATTCCAACCAGCGACAGTAGCTGCAGCAGGTGGCTCTGAAAGAAATCCTTAACGGCTCCGTAACGATCGTAGAATCCTCCCCTCTCGCCAACACCGAAGTCCTCGCTTGCAATTATCTGGATTTGATCGACGTACTCCGCGTTCATGATAGGCTCAATTATGGAATTTGAAAATCGCAGTATGGAGAGATTGCCGACCAGTTCTTTGTCAAGATAGTGATCTATTCGATAGATATTCTCCTCGGGAAAGAGCTCGTTTATAGTCCGGTTTAGCTTCTTTGCCGACCGGAGGTCTTCACCGAAAGGCTTCTCGTACAATACTTTGGAGGTCTCATTTACGAGGTCGAGAGCGGCCAGGTTATCGGTAATCACGTCGAAGTGCTGGGGCAGGGTGGCCAGGTAAAATAATCTCTGATCGCCACACCCCAGGAGCTTCTTCTGCAGCACCTCGTAACCCTCGGGGTTATAGAAATTCAACCGGGCAAAGCGAATGTTTTCTTTAAATTCATCCCATGTCTCGTCTTTATTAATATTTACCCCGACATGCCGCACGTACTCCTCTCTGGATAGGTCGTGACGCGAGGTGCCGATAACGTCAAAATCGCCCAGCTTACCCTTCTTGTAGAGGTTAAACAGAGAAGGTAATAGCTTTTTGCGCGCCAGGTCGCCCGTACCGCCCAGGAGCACGAATGTTTCGTCACTTTTTGTTTCCATTTTAACCTAGTGACCTTCTAATAAGGTAACCTAAACCGGGCATAACTCTTAACTACCGGGCTCTTCTTCTTTCGAGGTATCGACTCCTACCAGCGAATAAACCCCACACTTACGGGTGGTGCCCGTAACAACCAGGATAATTCCTACCAATAGAAGTATTATCCCGGTAACCAGTCCGAATTTTACGAGACCGACAAATTGGAGTATTCCAACTAGTATCAATATCATCCCGAGCCTGCTTCTTATCCTGCTGTCCCACTTACCCACGTTGTTTTTCATGTTTCCTCCCTTTTTCTTCCAAAAATTAACTCAACTGGCCAAAATTCATCGAATTAATGGTAACCACGACAACCCGGCCTTTACAAATCCTAATTAGCGCAGTCGACTCCTCACGAATTTCGCCATTTTGGACGTTTCTGTTTGGTTGCAATCCAGTTTAATTAGATCCGTCGTCCCCGCCTGACCCTTTCTTTAATCTCTTTTTAACTTTCTCGCGTAACTGGTCGTCAATTTCTCCGGGTGAGGTCAGCCGTTCCGGATCGAGAACGGTTTCTAGTTCGTCCTCCGTGAGCAATTCTCGCTCCAAAACCAGTTCTTTCAGCCCCTTTTCTTCCTTCAAACTGGTTTTGACCAGGTCCGCCACTCTCTCGTAACCGAGGTAGGGACTTAGTGCCGTAGCCACGGCCGTACTTCTGTCGAAATTCCTTTCGATTACTTCACGATTGGGCTGAATCCCCCCGACACAGTCTTCCCGAAAGGTTTTTAGGGATCTGGTAAATAGCAAAGCGGCGGAGATCAGGTTCTTACCTATCAAGGGGGTCATGACGTTCAATTCCAGGTGACCCTCCCTAGACGCAAGGGACACGGTCTGGTCGTAACCTAAAACCTGAAGCAGGCTCATTTTTACCGCCTCCACTATTGAAGGGTTGACTTTACCCGGCATTATCGAGCTTCCCGCTTCCACCTCGGGCAGCTCTATCTCGTTTATACCCGCTCTCGGCCCCGAACTCAAAAACATCAGGTCATCGGCAACTTTCACCAATTCCGATGCAGCTTCGCGGAGGGACCCGGAAAACCTCAGGAATGGTTCCATGGACTGAGTAACCGCAATCGGGTCCTTGGCCGGAACCAGATCCAAACCGGCAATAGCGGAAAGCTCATCCACAAGGCGTTCTCTAAACCCGGGGCGCGTATTAATTCCCGTACCGACCGCGTTGCCACCCAGCCCGACCTCGTATAGACCTTCGGCAGACTCCGCTATGCTTTTAACCGACCTTCGGCAGACGTGGGCGTGGGCCCCGAACTCCTGGCCAAGCGTTACCGGAACGGCGTCCTGGTAGTGAGTCCTGCCTACTTTTACCAGGTCCGCAAACTCCTCGCTTTTTTTTACGAAAGCCTGACCGAGTTTTTCCATCTCAGTCACTAAATCTTCCGCTAAGTCGAGAGTAACAAGTCTAAAGGCCGTCGGCACGACGTTGTTGGAGCTCTGCCCCATATTTACGTGATCATTGGGATGAACCAGATAATCACCGAGTCCTCCTCCCAGCAGCTCCGTCGCCCGGTTTGCTATGACCTCGTTTACGTTCATGTGGATTGGTGTTCCTGCACCTGCCTGTATCAGGTCGAGCGGAAATTGTTCTTCATGCTCGCCGGCAACTACTTCCTCGGCTGCGGAGACAACGGCCCGTGACTTCTCCCGATCGAGATTGCCAATCTCTTCGTTCACGCGAGCTGCCGCGACTTTTATCTTGCCCAGAGCCGCAATTAACTCCGGCGGGGCGGTCTGCCCGGAAAGCTCAAAGTTCTCCAGGGCACGCGCGGTAAAGCTTCCGTAGTACACTCCATCCGGTACCTCTACTTTGCCGAGAGAGTCTCGTTCTGTTCTCGTCACGTTATCCTCTCCAATTGAGACTAAACAGACCCTATACTCAAGTTGTCCTGGAACATTCCTTGTTAAATATGTAAATGAAAACATCTATTCTATTGTAACCGTTTGCTACAAATATCCAGTTTTATTAAGTATACTAACAACGTGACCAATAACCAACCAACCGAACAGGTTTAATTCAGAGAAAAGCATACTAAAGGTCGGACCCGCTATATCCGGATAACTGAAACCACGGGGAGGTAAAATGAACTATTCGACAATAGATTCAGACGTACTGATCATCGGCGCCGGAGGTGGCGGTCTGAGAGCGGCTTTAGAGCTGGACCGGACCTCCTTAGATGTGCTAGTAGTTGGGAAAAGAGAGTTCGGGGACGCCCATACGGTCAAAGCGGCCGGCGGGATTAACGCCTCGTTCGGCAACCTGGACCCTGAGGATAACTGGAAGATACACGCGGCAGATACTTTAAGGGAAGGTGGATTTATCAACGATCCGAGAGCCGTCGAACTACTCTGCAAAAAAGTTCCAGATAGAGTAAAGGAGTTGCGAGAATGGGGGTGTAATTTTAACCTCACGGATTCCGGAAGTATAGATCAGCGCTACTTCGGAGCTCAATCCTTTCGTCGGACGTGTTTCGTCGGGGATAGGACGGGTAAGGCAATCGAAGCGACGTTAGTAGATGCCATAAAGGGAACCAACGTGGCCCGCAAACAGGAAGTAGTGGTAACGAAAATATTGACGGAAGAAGGACGGGCGATAGGAGCAGTGGGTTACGACAAAAAGTCCTCTGAACTACTCCTATTCAAAGTAAAAGCCGTCCTCCTGGCCGCGGGCGGATACACTCAGATCTACAGCCGGAGTTCTTCTCGGCCTCACGAGAATACGGGTGACGGTCCGGCCCTGGCTTTTGACGCCGGAGCCCGGCTTCAGGACATGGAGATGGTCCAGTTCCACCCGACCGGTATGGTAAAGCCGGAGGAGAAACTTGGAAGTCTCGTCACGGAAGCTGTCCGGGGAGAGGGGGGCAAGCTTTTCAACACTAACGACGATAGGTTCATGGAGCGGTATTCGCCGCAGAAGATGGAGCTTGACGCCAGGGATAAGGTAGCCAGAGCCATCTACAGGGAGATCGAAAAAGGAAACGGAACGGAAGCGGGCGGCGTCTATTTGGACATTTCTCACGAGGACTCGGAATCGGTGCGGGAGCGGATTCCGGGAATAGTGGAAAAGTTCCGGGAGGTCGGAGTGGATCCGACCAGCGAAAGGATGGAGGTTGCGCCAACTACACACTACTCTATGGGCGGCGTCAAGATTAACTTCGAGACCGGTAAGACCGCCGTCGAAGGTCTATTCGCGGTCGGCGAAGTAACGGCGGGTCTCCACGGTGCCAACAGACTTGGCGGCAACTCCCTGGCCGAAGTGGTGACGTTCGGTCAGCACGTGGCCGTGGCGCTAAAGGAGTACGCTAAAAGTGTCAGCAATCCTTCTGCCCCTGAAGCTATGATAAAGTCCGGTCTCGCAGAAATCGAGGATATACGCGACGGGGGCGGCGATAACGATCCCGGTGAACTAATGGACGAACTCGGCAGAGTTCTATGGAAACACGCGGGTATAGTCAGAACGGAGGAGGGACTCAAGCAAGGTTTAACCAGGATCCTCAATCTCAGGGAGAGAGCGAACCATATTAAGGCTGTAGATAAGATTAATTCAGAGAGGTTTGACCGAGCCGTGGAACTAAAGTTCGCTCTTCCCGTCGCGGAATCGGTCGTCCGTTCGGCAATAGCGAGAGAAGAGTCGCGGGGTGCACACTACCGGGACGATCATCGGGAGAGGTTGGTAGACTGGAAAAAGAACATAGAAGTGATGGGTAGCCCGGAGCATCCAGAACTCAAGATGCGAAATGTAGAAAAGATCCCCGATACCATTAAGCAAGCGCTTAAAGAAGGGTATGAACTGGACTATCACCATCTTGAATAAGCAATCTTTCGGAACCAGACCCGTTTCAACTAACTAAGAACGATATTAACTCAGATCTTTCACGAACGGCAGATTGAGCTATCTGGTTCGGATAACTGCTCTCTACCCATTAGCTGGCGACTGATTTAACCTTCAAATCCTACCAGAAGACGAAATCCCGGCAGCCAGGTAAGGGGTAGAGAGCTAGTATTGGAAAATGAAGTCAATACTCAGAATTAAGTCTCGCTTTCATACGCCGGTGAAAGATCTGAGATTAAAAAATACTTGACCCGGTTTCGGAAACTAGTTCTCCCGCCTTTATTACTCGGCAACTCAGGTAGATATTGGAAGTAATTATGTTAAAATATAATCGGTGGTTTATGAGCGAGATTTCTAATTACCATTATTTACCAACTGGAGAGTTAACGGGGAGGTAAAAATGCAGCCTACAGCTAACGGAAATGAGGAAAGGGCTAATATACTGAATGGGAAACTGGACCGGAGAAGTTTTATCCGCGGGCTCTCCGGTGCTTCACTTTCGTGGCTCTTCGGATCCGGGGTAGCAAAAGCCGGTCAAAATGTCAAGAAACACGGCAAGGATGAACAAGGAACCCGTGTTGCAGTAGTGAATACAGACGATCGAAAAGAAGGGGTAGCGAAAGCAATCTCACTTCTTGATCTGAACAGCGAGTTCAGTGACTCGGAAGTATTGATCAAACCGAACTTCAATACTGCAGATCCGTTTCCTGCCTCTACTCACAATGAAACGCTAATTAAGGTAGTAGAAGAACTCCGAAACCGAGGGGCAAGTTCGATAACCCTGGGGGAAAGGAGTGGGCCTCCCTCGACAGAGGATGTCCTGGCGGACAAGGGGATATACGAACTGGCCGAAGACCTGGAGTTCGATCTCATAAACTTCGACAAGCTCCCTGAGGAGGACCTTCCAGTTCAGCGGCCTTCGAAAAGTCACTGGAATGAAGGTTTCCGGGTTGCTCGACCCATCCTGGAGGCGGACAGGATAGTATCCACTCCGTGTCTGAAAACTCATCAGTTCGGTGGGGTATTCACTATGTCGCTCAAGTTATCGGTAGGAATAGTACCGAGAGTGGGATATAATTATATGCGCGAACTCCATCCCTCCAGCACCAAGATGAGAAAAATGATCGCCGAAATCAACCAAGTATACTCGCCCGATTTAATTCTCATGGACGGAATGGAAGTATTCACCGACGGCGGTCCTTCTTCTGGCGAGCGAAAAAGGGCGAACCTGATAGTAGCGGGAACTGACAGGGTCGCCGTAGATGCCGTCGGTATAGCTATCTTGAAGACGCTGGGTTCAAACGAGGAAATAATGGGAACCGACGCTTTTCAGCAGGAGCAAATAAAACGGGCAGTGGAACTAGGGCTTGGCGTTGACGATCCTGAGAAAATCAACCTGGTCGGGAACAAAAAGGCTCAATCCAGGATAAACGAAATCCGGGCAAACCTTTCTTAAAGACTTGCGATTCTACTCGGACCAGAGAAGTTCTCAATTAGGGCCAAGCCGGTACCCGGCGTAAAAATATCCTAATCCGGTTCACTTCGAAAACCGGGATTCAAGCCAGCTGGGCTACGGAACCAACTAGATGGGGGAAATTCTTGTAATTTTAATTGGTGAAGCCAAAAAATATCCGCGGTTACTTTTCTTCATTCCCTGGACCAGTTCCTCGGGTTTTCGATCGAGAAGTATGCCTTACGTCTTTTCCGAACATCGGCCAGGGAGAATCGGCTAACCGCGAACTAGACGTATTTATCGAGTATAGGTGGTTATCACCAGAGCCAACGTACAGGGATCCGTCACCCCCTAAAGCTGGAGAAGAATCGACCCACCCCCCGGTTTCGTACTTCCAGTTGAGGCTTCCATCGGGATGCAATGAATAGATGTAGCCGTCGTAGGACCCAACGTAGATATTTCCGTCTTTACCAACGGCCGGGGATGAATCGACGTAATCCCACCAGCCACCGCCGGTTTCGTAGCGCCATCTTAGTCTTCCATCCGGGTCAATCGCGTATAGGTTGTCGTCCTCGGATCCGACGTAGATCGTACCCGTCCTGCCAATTGCGGGAGAAGAATAAACCTCCCCGTCCGTATCGAATTTCCAGTTTAACGTGCCGTTCGGGTTAATAGAGTAAATCCGACCGTCCTTCGACCCTACATAAACCGTCCCGTTTTCCCCGATCGCGGGCGACGAATTCACCCACCAGCCCGTCCTGTACCTCCACTTCAATTCGCCGCCCGGCTCAAGCGCGTAGAGGTAATCATCGTAGGATCCAATGTAGACGGTTCCATCCTTCGCAACAGCGGGAGAAGAGCGGATCACAAATCCCGTGTCATAGAGCCATTTCAACGAACCATCGGGGTTAATTGCATAGAGGTTGCTATCCTCACAGCCAACGTATATTGTTCCGTCACTACCAATTGCCGGCGAGGAACGGACCAAAAAACCTGTCTCAAACCGCCACCGCAGCGCCCCGTCCGGATTAACCGCGTAGAGATGGTGATCACCCGATCCGATGTATATCACACCGGTATTCGAGATGGCCGGCGAGGACCGAATGAGGTATCCCGTTTCATATTTCCACTTTAGGGAACCGTCCGGATTTATCGCATAGAGGTTTTCGTCGTAAGACCCGACGTAAACGGTACCGTCACCACCAATAGCAGGAGAGGAATATACCCGGCCCTCCGTTCCAAACCGCCAGCGCAGTGTACCGGCTTTACCCCTCTCTACCCCGGGATTCACCGTAACCATACCTTGACAGTGGCAGTTTCTTTCAAGAATATTACTTTTATCTTTTGAGAAATATTATTTTGCATATCTGGAACTCTTAAATAGGTACGCCCTTTTTATAGGGCAAAGATGGGAGAGAAAGCAAGGGAAACAGAAGCACCTAGGTCGGCATACAGTAGTTCATTTTTTCGATTTTTTTATCCCTGGACTTAATCTTATAACCCTTATCCGCACCTTAAGTTAATTTACTAATCTCCAAAATTGAAGTAAACTTTTCATCACACCTTATAAAACAGATCGGGTGAAAAGTATATGAATCAGATAAATAAATTAATTGATAGGACAGACCAGGCCGTAGGAACTTTTCTTTGTTCTAGATCTCAGGCAGCGTTAGAGGTTTTGGCCGGCGTTGGCTTCGATTTTGTGGTAATTGATGCAGAACATTTCATGGTAAATCCGGAGACCATTGAGCGTTTGGTTACTGCTGCAGAATCAGCAGACGTCGTACCGTTTGTCAGGGTCCAGGAAAACGTGGATCTAGTCCAGAGAACATTGGACTGTGGAGCAAAAGGAATTATTGCTCCAATGATCAATAGTGGAGAGGAAGCCAGGGAGATCGTCAATGCAGCTAAATTTCCTCCAATTGGTAAGCGAGGAGTGGGAAATCCCCGATCCACCAACTACGGGGTGGGTGGCGCGGAGTATATGGATAAATGTTATGAACACCAGAACGAAAACCAGGCAGTAATAATTCAAATTGAAACGAAAGAAGCGCTCGAGAACCTCCCGGATATTATCGGGATCGAGGGCCTAGACTCTTTATTTATTGGGCCCTGGGATCTATCTCACTCGTTGGATCAACCCGGCCCGGACGAGGGTTCCCAGATATTTGAAGATAAAATAAATGAAGTGCTGGAAAAATGTAAGAAAAAGGAGGTTCCAGTCGGGATATTTTCCTGGGGCAGCAAGGAGGCAAATGAGAGGGTCCATCAGGGGTTCGATTACGTCATCTGTGGCGCTGACGTGATCTTCCTTGCAAACAGTGCCAAAGAAGAATTGACAAAAATAAGAGATTAACCGAGAGGTGAGAAGATGGATACAGGTATGAATGACAGGATCGTCGTTATAACGGGGGCCTCGGGCGGAATTGGAGGAGCCACAGCTCGCGAGTTTGCCCGGGAGGGGGCTAAACTGGCTCTCCACGGACATACGCGGATGGAGCGGGTTGACGAACTGGCAGAGGAACTTCCGGTAGACTGCACTACACATAAAGCGGACCTGACGAATCCAACGGAAACGGAAGACATGTTCAACAAAGTGAGGTCCCGGTTAGGACCACCTGACGCTCTCGTAGCCAATGCCGGTATCTGGCCGAGTGAAGAGGTACCAATAAAGGACATGTCTCTCGAGCGCTGGCAGAATACCATCACGACCGATCAAACTTCCGTATTTCTCTGTAGTAGAGAATACTTCCGAATCCTTCAGAATTCAGACCTCGATAAGGCTTCATTGGTTATAGTAGGTTCGACAGCGGCCGTATTCGGCGAGGAGAACCATGCCGATTATTCCGCCGCGAAAGCCGCAATCACTTACGGCCTGACCAGGTCCCTGAAAAACGAGATCGTCAGGATAGCGCCGGAAGGGAGGGTTAACGCTATCTGTCCGGGGTGGACAAAGACGGAGATGGCCACACCGGAGATGCAAGACACGGATTCTGTAAAAGATGCATTAAAGACGAGATCGCTGCGGTCTATCGGCCACCCGGAGGACATGGCGAGGAGTATTGTCTTCCTTTCTTCTCACCGGCTTGCCGGACACATCACAGGCCAGGTACTTACCGTGGCGGGGGGAATGGAGGGCCGCCTTCTCCATGGTTGAAGAAACGTCGATCCTTGCGAGAATAAAAATTAATTCCAAATCCACGACACTTCGCCGGACTGAGGATTTCTTGGCGAGTTTTGGAAACAGGGAAGAGTTTTACTTATCGAACAAATATTTAGCAGTGTTTCTCCCTATGCTTCGGCAATTATTTTACTTTCTAGGTCTCTTATAGTTATAATTTTTAGAGTATGGGGTTCTTAGACTTGGTTCGGGGCTAGTCGAACACCCAGTTGGAATTGTCATGGTAAAGAGAAAAGTTAAATTCTAGACTTAAATAAACTTTCCACATTCTAAGGCTACTAACCATCAAACGGTTTTAAATAACACAAATAACAAAGGGGTGAGGAACTTGCCTGATATACCTACAACCACTTTAAAGACTGGGGGCGAGATGCCTCTTATTGGATTTGGTACCTGGGATTTGCAGGGCGAACCCGTTAAGGAGTCTCTCCGAGTGGCACTCGATAAAGGCTACAACCATATCGACACTGCTGAGGGATACCGGAACGAAGCAGAAATAGGAGAGGTCCTAAAGAGTTACAACCGTGACCGATTATTTTTAACCTCCAAAGTCCTACCCACTAATCTACACTACGACGACGTCCTTGGATCCCTGGACCAGTCACTTGACAAATTGGGTACTGACTACTTAGACCTTTACCTAATTCACTGGCCCAATCCGGCAATTTCATTACGAGAAACTTTACTTGCCCTTTCAAAACTGTACGAATCCGGTCTCGTCAAGACTATTGGGGTAAGTAATTTCAGCAAATATCAGCTGAGGGTTGCCCACAAAATTTCGGACGTACCTATTTCCGTCAATCAGGTTGAATTCCACCCCTGGAATAGAGAACAGGATTTGCTGGAATACTGCGAAAGTAATGACATAACGATGACGGCATCAGCACCGCTGGCGCGGACGAAAGTACTACAGGACCCAGTAATTAACGAACTCTCGGAAAAATATCAAAAAACTCCCGCGCAAATCGTACTAGGGTGGCAAATAAAGCAAGATGTTGTAACAATCCCCAAATCCAGCTCAAAAGATCATATAGAGAGTAATTTCGAAGCAGTTAACTTCGAGCTAGAGGAATCCGATGTAGACCGGATAAATAACATTTCCAAACAGGAAAAAGTTTATCAGCTAGATCTGGAGGATGACATTTACGGGATTCCGAGTTAAATTAGCTTCCTACAAGCCCCGTCCCCTGGGCGGGGCTACTGAGTTGGTTAGTCTTTCGTTTTTGGCCTATAACACCTTCTGGCAATAACTATCAACCATCTCATCGCTCCAATTTTCCAATAATCCTGCCTGCCGAAGCAAAGTGCTTATAGTATACCTATTTCGGATTTCAAAGCCAAATTTTAGCCCCTTTTTTATCCAATCAGTATCCAAAGCTCTTACGTCCTCTCGTTCCAGGATTCCAATCTGATCTAGGTACCTCCGGACGTTTTCAAGGCTCTTAGAAGATTCGCGGATTAACTTTTTTATTTTGTCTTCTTTCTGTTCCAGTCTATCCTCGCTTATTAGCTCGTTTTTCCAGCGCTCGTTCAAATTATCGATTACCGGTTCGGCCCGTTCTCCGTAAATCTCTTTTATGTCCTCTTTTCTGGAGGAACGATCGTGGTTTAGCTCGATCCGAGAAAAATCAACTTCACTTAATTTTAGATATAGAGACGAAGTGAAGTAAGTACCGAGACCGACCTTGTTACCGTGTGAAGGGATCCCTTGATCAAAAAGAGACCCGTAGAGCTCCAAGAAATGAGAAAAGTGGTGTTCGCTACCCGAGGCCGGCCTGGAACTTTCCACCATCAACATTGCCAGGCCTGACTTGATCAATCCTTTGGTCAGCACCTTTATGCTTTCTCTTGACCTATCTTTTAGCTCACTTCCGATCTCCATAATATTGGTTAATTCTTCTCTTACGATTCTTTCTGCTTGCGCACAATAATACTCATTCAGCAAAATTTTCGACAGTTTCCAGTCCAAAAGTGATGTGTATTTGCCGAGCAGATCTCCAAATCCGGACTGTATCATCCTCCACGGAGCATCCTTCAATACGTCCAAATCGGCTATTATTGCTTCGGGCGGGGCGGCATTATAGGTCTTCTTTACTCCGTCAACGGTGAGCGGAGCCACCGAAGAAGCGTATCCGTCCATGGATGGTGCAGTCCCCACTATCGTGTAAGGTTTGTTTAATTTATAACTGAGGTAGCGTGTGATGTCGTTGATGGTTCCCGACCCACAGGCAACCATATAACCATCGGCCTCTACCTTTTCTAGAATCTTAAACAACGTATCGGGGTCAGGTACTACGTGCTCCCCTTCCAGGATTACTTTGTTTACCTTGTAGTCGTTTTTTCTACATATCGCAGCTAACCTGCTCCCCGCGGCGCCAAAAGTGTTTTTGTCTCCAATAATATAGAGGCGAGATTTGTCCGTTAACTCCTTTATTATTTCCGGGACTTTCAGCAGAGCGTCCCCTTCTACAACAATTTCTCTAATAGGCACCTTATGTTCCCTGCCACAACTGCAGCTAAATGAGCTGTTCAAATAATCCTCAATTTCCATCAAACCACCTCGAAGCTTGAACTACTCCGAAAATAACAAGTAATAAAATTAGATTTGAGAACAGTCTGATTCCATACCTTGCAAGGGGTCAAATTAAACCGAGGGTATCCCCCAGTGAAAGTTAACCGCTCGGACCAGTTAGGATACTGCTGAAACAATAAAAGTTTACTTTTACGAAGGTATTTTGGCAAACAATGGAGAAGTTGGTTCAAAATGAATAGATGCCTACGGTAGAAAACAAAGTGTTTTGTGATATAAAGTACCGCTTGGCGTGGTAATGCGTCATCCTGAGGATAATTATACCCGGAAAAGCCACCAGTACAGGAAAAATTAGACCATTACTTAACTTGGAAAAGTTGAAATAATTAATGAAAGGTGGGTAGATAGACTCTGCGCGGCCGACAGCGGTAAATCTTACCTGGGCGATAGGGAGAATGGATGAAATACTTGAGCAAAATCGGGAAAAACAAGCTAGCGATATTGTAAATTTAATCAGGCAAGAGGCCGATTTAATAGCCGAGGAAGACGTAAAGACAAACAAAAAAATGGCAGCAAACGGAAACGTCGTGGTACCACAGAAAGCTAGTATACTTACTCATTGTAATACCGGAGCCCTTGCTACTGTTGGTTACGGAACCGCGCTCGGAGTAATTCGCGAGGCGCACAAATCGGGGAAGTCCGTTGATGTTTACGTTGATGAAACCCGGCCAAGACTTCAGGGGGCGAGGCTTACTGCATTCGAACTCGTGGAGGGAAAAATCCCGGCTACACTAATAGTCGATAGCGTCGCTGCCACACTAATCCGGGACGGAAATGTCGATATTATTTTAGTCGGTGCTGACCGCATAGCTGCTAATGGAGACACTGCGAACAAAATCGGTACCTACATCTTATCTGTGCTCGCTTCGAATCGCAATGTTCCCTTCTACGTCGTCGCCCCTACCTCGACTATTGATATGGAAATCGCAATGGGGACCGAAATTGAGGTCGAAGAGCGCTCTCCAGACGAAGTAAAAGAGATTAACGGTTCCCTCATAGCACCAGAAGATGTACCCGTATATAATCCAAGCTTTGACGTGTCACCTGCCGAAAACATAACGGGAATCATTACGGAAAAGGGAATTGCAAGGCCACCCTTTAATGAAACCCTGAGCCAGATGGTCGGCCAGGGTTAACTTTCGAAAGTAGTATTGTGAAAATATTAAGGCAAGCCGACCTCCTGGGTTTTCGGGAGCGGCTAACCATTCAACGCTTCAACTCCTACTGTCTACGTGTTACGAGTCCGAACACTGTACCATGGCTCTCACGGATTTCGGCTTGGAAACTGTTGTCAAAGAACTACCGTACGCTTTCCGCGTGGACGTATACTACGAAGTCCTACCACAAGATACTCTGGAATTAATCGCCTCCGAGTGGTTTAGTCAGTAGGTAAATACAACGTCTATGAACTGGATATCGCCCAGGGGGGAAATTTGGCAA
>JAGXKX010000056.1:7701-12084 GCA_018335015.1 Candidatus Bipolaricaulota bacterium | reverse complement strand
TTTTTTCTGTAACGGTTGATCTGCTTGGTAGAAAAACTTGTCTTCAGTCAGTTTTTCTTTTAACCGGGAGAAATCCCCATCGGCCAAGAGATCGGGCAACCTTTTCCGCAAAAGTTCTTCGGTCCGGTAGCCCAGTAGGTTTTCCGCTTCCGGGTTCACCTCAATTATCCGACCAGTCTCGAATCGGGAAAGAACCATTGCGTCGTACGCATACTGAAAGAGGGTCTTGTACTTCAAGACCGTTTCTCTGACTGGGGTACAATTCGGAGTTGATTGCTCCCCAATTTCCTCCTCTGATTGAGGGTCGCCAAGACAGATTGCCAGTTCCGATTGACCGTCTTGACCATCGGTATAGAGTACATTCCAGTTTATGTCTTGGCTCTCGTCCCGTTTTGTCTTAAATGAAAATTCTCCGGAGGGACGGTTTCCGGTTTCAGGGAAGAAAAGATTATTCACTTCCCTTTTGTCAATACCCACCAGTAGATCACTCACGTGATTACCAACCATCTCTTCGGGGTTAAAACCGAGAAGTTGCTTCGCCCCGGAGTTGAAAAGAACTACCTCTCCTGAGTCATTCAGAGCGACTATTGGTGTATCATTCCGCCAATCCAGTGGTCTTAGGAGGTTATTCAGCTTTTCGTTCGAAAGATCAAAGGTCATAAGATCACATACCCTTCGAGATCCAGCGGAAAGCTATTGGACAGCTCTTCCAGTTCTCGTTTTTCCTTGATTTCGATATGGTGGTCTTTTGTCTCTATTATCTTCCTTTTTTCTAGCTCGCCAAGCACCTGGATCGTCGTCTTGTAGCTTACCCCAGCAAGTTGAGCAAGCAGGTTTCTGGTTAGGTCCAGTTCGCAGTTACTTCCAGCCACCAACAACCGACATATTCTTTTTTTGCTCCCATCATAGGTGCTCTCAGCCAGTTTTAACTTATAAGCCATGGACTTGGTCGAGATATATTTGGCGAACTCAAATAGCAGGGAGGGGTTTTCCTTAAGGAAAGCAAAGAAGTTATTTCTTTCCAGAAAACCCACTTCTGCCTCCTCGGAGATCACTTCGGCGGTCGCAATGTGGTTCTCTTTGTTAAACAAAGTTTCGGTACCTACTATTTCACCCGGGCCCGACAGTTCAAAGATCAACTTCCGCCCGCCAGCGTTCAGGCGAAATTGTTTTATCTTTCCCTCAAACAACAAGTAGATCCCCAACTCTGGTGCGCCCTGTTGAAACAGGGAGTGGCCTCGTTGAATCTGAAACCTCGTAATCAGCGGCTGAAGCGCTTCCCATTTGTCCTCAAGCGAAGGAAACTTTTCTTTGCCGGTAGTTATTTCTTCTGAGTTCATTGCAAGAAGCACCAGACTTTGACCCCACATTTTTGTGGGAAGGTTAATCTCCCTGTAGCAAGGTAGATAGTTTCATGGATTTTGAAGATGGATTAGTGTTGTTCTGGTATTTGACAAATTGACCAATACTGGTTTATTACGTCTATAGTTTTTACAAATTCAGAAAAATCGATGGGTTTAGTTATGTACCCCGCCGCCCCCGAATTATAAGAGCGGGCTACGTCCTTATCTTGCTTCGAGATAGTAAGTATTATAACAGGGACTGGAGCAAGTTGATCATCATCTTTGAGCTCTTCCAAGACCTTTTGCCCGTCCATTTTAGGAAGATTAAGGTCGAGCAAAATCATTTCAGGAAGGGATTTTCTCTTGTCGCTAACTTTTTCTCTTAGCCTCTTTAAGGCCTCTTCTCCCTCTTTAGCCACCTCTAGTGTACAGCTTTTTTTCGCCTGGTTTAAAGCTTCCCTTGTAATGTCTATATCATCATCCCTGTCTTCTATTAAGAAGATGGAAAACGTACTCTCTTTTTTCGTCATAACTCACTCAACCCTTTCTTCACGGGAACACGTCCCGCTAAATATTTTACCCTCATGAAGTTTCATTTGAAAGGTTGAGGGCTGTTCTCCTCGCCTGAGAAAAATCCTCAACCTGAATTTCCAGATCTTTTCCTCCTTTAATCAGTCGTCGGATGGCGATAAGCGAAGCCTTCTGACAAATCGATTCTAAATCCGCTCCAACTAGACCTTCGGTATCCTCGGCAATTTGACCGAGATCTACCTCTAGTGAGACGGGTTTATCTCGAGTATGTACCTGTAGAATTTCTCTTCTCGCGTCAGTATTTGGTTTTGGTAACTCGAGCTGTACGTCAAACCTTCCCGACCGCAGAAGCGCGGGATCTATTATGTCCGGGCGGTTTGTTGCCCCTATTACCACCACACCGTGAAGTTCTTCTGTTCCGTCCAGCTCCACGAGGAGCTGGCTGACCACCCGCTCCATCACCTGATTACCTCCTGCCCCCGCACGTTCAGGAGTAAGACTGTCTATTTCGTCGAAAAAAACTACACAGGGAGCGGCCTGCCTTGCTTTTTTAAATACTTCCGCTATTTTATTCTCTGACTCACCGACCCATTTCGAAATGAAGTTCGATGCGTTGACGGAAATAAAATTTGCCCCTGACTCGTTGGCAACGGCTTTGGCCAGTAGCGTTTTTCCCGTGCCCGGTTCTCCGTAAAGCAGAATACCCTTCGGCGGCCGAGTCCCGGCCTCTTCAAAGATCTCTCCGTGTTCAAATGGCCACTGGATTATTTCAATTAAGTTTTGTTTGATCTCCGTTAATCCGCCAATGTCCTCCCAGGAGACCTCGGGAATCTCGCTAAATATCTCTCGCAGAGCCGAGGGGCCGGCTTCTTTAAGCGCCTTTTTAAAATCTCCTTTTGAAACCTCTAGTTCACGGAGGGTAGAGTAGGGTATATCTTGTCCCTCGAAGTCAACTTCCGGGAATAGCCTCCTTAGAGAGGCCATAGCTGCCTCTTTGGCCAGAGACTCAAGATCCGCTCCGACAAACCCGTGAGTAGCTCCGGCGAGCTCGTCAAGAGAAATTTCTTCGGAAAGCGGCATGGGTCTTGTATGGATCTGGAGGATTTCTTTCCTCGCCTGCCTGTCAGGGATCCCAACCTCAATTTCTCGATCGAACCTGCCCGGTCTTCTCAAAGCCGGGTCAATAGAGTCGGAAATGTTGGTTGCCCCTACGACGATCACTTCTCCTCGAGATTCCAGTCCGTCCATCAAGGAAAGTAGTTGGGCAACCACCCTTTTTTCTACCTGCTTTTCTCCGCTTAAGTCGGTTCTTTTTGACGCTATAGCATCTAACTCGTCGATAAAGACTATGCTGGGCGCGGCGTCTTCCGCGTCGCTAAAGATATTTCTTAGCCTGGCCTCGCTTTCCCCGTAGTACTTACCCATTATTTCCGGACCGCTGATATTGAAAAAGGTCGCGTCGGTCTCGTTGGCCAGGGCTCTTGCCAAGAGTGTTTTTCCAGTCCCTGGAGGCCCGTGAAGCAAGACTCCTTTTGGTGGTTCGACCCCCAATTTTTGAAAGACTTCCGGAAATTTTAATGGGAGTTCGATCATTTCCCGCAGTCGCCTGATTTCTCGGTCCAGTCCGCCAATATATTCGTAGGTCAACTCCCCTCCGACTTTTCTTTTCACTTCGGGTTCAAGAATTTTCAACTTTGTGGTTTTGTTTATAATAGCTGGCTCATCGGGACCCAGCTCCTGGACAAGGAAATCCTGCTTATTGGAACCAAAGAGCTCTACCCTCACAACGTCTTCTTCTGTTACCGGGTGGTTAGTGAGTGTCGATAGAATGTATTTCTCGTCATCTTTATCTAGACTAGTTTTGAACAAGGGCTTCAAAGTCACCTTTTTTGCCGTGGAGGCTGGCCATTTCCTTACGAGAACCTTTTCGTCCAAACCAACCTCGGCGTTGCTTCTCGCCAGGCCGTCAATTGCTATAGTAATTTCCCCTCGTTCGTCGACCTTCGCCGGTAGGGCTTTTAGCGGAGTGCTGCTTTCTCCCTGTAACTCTATTACCTCTCCGACAGCAATACCTAGCTCATCCATGATTTCCGGATCGAGTCTGCCGATACCCATTCCGACGTCAGTCGGATCAGCTTTGCCGACTCGAAGATAAAGCTCCTTTCCCTCTTTCACATTCTATCACCTGGTTACAATTCTGCGTCTGTCAGTTCGTTTCTACTGGCCTTTTTCCCGGCTTTGTGGGCTGCTTCCCAGTCTTCAAACAACCCGTAATCAAGCATCCTATCTATGCCGGCAAGAGCCAAGCGCAAATCTATACCGATCAGAGGTACGTCGGCAAGCGTAATGATGAGATCGGTGTTTAGAACGACCCCCTTTTCCAGTATACGGTCGAGTAGGTCCACAACTTCGTCTCTTTCCGGTTCCATTAGATGGTTTAATCCCCTTCGGCGTTTTTTAATTCCGTGAACGAAAAAGGCGCCCAGGGTCCTGTAAACCTGACGCTAAC
>JAGXKX010000056.1:0-7054 GCA_018335015.1 Candidatus Bipolaricaulota bacterium | reverse complement strand
CGCCAAGGCCAATTTCACCCAGCGTCAATTCCTCCCTTGAGCCGGCGACACAATAAAGATACCGCCCTTCTGCTTCATCTCTTTTCTCAGGCAAACTATGACCTCCTCTCTTCCGCTCTCTAATGTTCTTCCTCGGAAGCCTCGGCCCAACGTTCCGGGTTTAATACTTCATTAACAACTTCGTTTAACCCCTCTCTGGTATTGTCCACAGTCTCCGATATCTCTTGGTCCTCCTTAATTTCTTCGATAGCTTCGTCGAGTTGTATCAGGGCGTTTCCAAGTTTTTCTATTTGCTCCTCCGTCAATCTGTCGTTTTCCATCCTTCTTACTGCCTGCAATTTTAACGCGTCTCGGATGATCTCTACGAGGGCTATAACAAGCCCCAGAAGACCATCCTTGAGGTTGTCGGAATCAACGTCTATTTTCTCGTCCATGGATGTACCTCTTATGGCAATTTTGCTTAAGCTTCCACCTCTCCTTCCGGCCTGGGCCCTGTTTTTTCTTCGGACGCCTGCTTCGACCTAGCGCTTTCCCATCCACACCAGGGGCACCCTCCGTTCAGTAGGGTTTCCTTCAATACTTCCTTCCCGCACTGGGGGCAAGTTTCTTTCCCTTGGTAGGCTTCTTTCCAGGCTTGCGTTTCTGTATTGGTTCCACTTGGAAACTCGAGTCCGTACTCTGCCGCCGTGTCAAACGAGGCCAGAGCTGCCCTGACCTTTACGCCGAGAAGTTCTACCTCCGCAACCGAAACCGTTATATCCGCGTTTATGACCAGTCCTTTTTCCAAAATCCTGTCAATGGCCTCTGGAAGACCTCCGGCGGAATCAGACATTTCTTTTGTAGCTTGTAAAGCCAATTTACTAACCCTCCTTCAAGCCAGAAAGCTCTTTTTTCTCGGACATGACTTTTACCGAAAGTATCCCGTGATTATAGCTGACTTCTGTACTGGGTTGAGAAAAACCACTTTCAACCGTGCTGTAAAGGAACGATACTTCACCTTCGCCTTCAAATACCTCCACTCGGTCTTTCTCCGTTCCCGGTTTCAAGATTTCCATTCCGGTTCTCGTCAGCCACCAGGAGAACGTGACTGTTTCACCCGTTTGTTGATCCAGGGCGCTCGTTCTGAACTCCATCGTCGGCTTCCCAAAAAAATCCCTGCTCTTACTGTTGATTACTTCCTCGATCTTGTTCAGGATTTCGCTGTGACTTTTCGCATTGAGGTAATTGGCCAGGTCGTTAATATGAGCAAACCGTTTTTTTTCCAGGTACCAAAGTATCTTTACACTTTCTCTATCCAGCTCGGATAAGTACTGAGCGGTAGCCGACTTGAAATTTTTTACTACTCCCAGTTTTTTCCCAAGATCTCTGAACTTGAACAATTCAAGCGCGACGATTTTTCTTACCTCCGGAGCGTAGTCAAAGGCGACGGAGATAATCTTAGGAAGATATTTCATTCCGGGATTCCGTCCCTGGGCCCACTTCTTAACCGTGGGGTAACTGCAACCTATTTTTTCTGCCAGCTCTTTTTTTGTCCCGAAAACCTCGTCCAGACGATTTAGAATTTCCGTTATTCCCTCCGAGCTGAGGTGTTCGGCCAACCGTTTAAAACTCTTCTCCGTTTTTTTCATATGTTACCTCGCTTGAAGGCAATGAATCCGATAGTGCGAGTTATCAAAGTTTCTTTATGCCAAGAGTAATTCCACCTAATAGGATAAGATATTTATCTTTTAAGTATAAAGGAAATACCCGAACGGGAGGATGGGAAGTATTTCGGTGGAAATAGGTGAAAGGGGTAAGTGGGGGCCAGTATACGGAATAGGGCGTCGAGATCCCTGCCGGATCAAGCAGGCCCTTTCCCAAAATCACTTCAAGCCTGTTTTTTCTCGAACTTTATATCAAATATTCCGTTCTTGTAACTTATTTCAGGGTTTTTATCGACTGGAAAAGGGACTTCCACTACCTCTTCGTATTCGCTAGTTTTGAGGAAAAGTCTTCCTTCTTCCAGGTTGACCTCCAGTTCTTCCTTCTGATTAACCTTCGGAAACATGGCCACTACTCTAATTCCTTCCTCGCTCTCAAAGGTATCTACGAGGGGTTCTGGCGATTTCGGTTTAGCCGATTCCTTCTTGTCCTTCTTTTCTTTCTTTTTCGAGTCGAAGGACCAAGAATCGCGTTCTTGTTTCCTCCCTGGCCTAGCGCCTCCCCTTGGTTTGCTTCTTCTTCGGGACTTCCCCTCCAGAGTGCCGATTGAAAAACTATAGTCAAATTTTGGCTTGGCTTTATCCCACTCCTCCGAGTCCAGCTTCTTCTTGATTCTTTCGTTTACCTCGCCCAACCTATCGCCAAAAACATCGGATTTCTTTAGTAATTCTACCAGCTCGCCTAAGCCAAGGGCATCAAATATGCTCTCCGTTATTTCTTCGTCTTTTTTCTTGTTGATTTGAGGTCACCTCTTACGGGTTTAATAAAGTTTTTACCTACTAATTCTATTCTCACAATATAAAACTTTAAAGAGGCAGTATCGGAAGCCAGGAATCAAACTTGCAGAAAACAGCTTTAGATCTCCGCCCGAGATAAATAGGATAAAGGATAACCTGATGTGATAGGTTCGGCTAACCCTTCTGAGTCTCTTCGTTTAACGACCTAAGCGACTCCAGCACGTCCAGTAACTCTTCTTCTCGCTTGTCGTATTCTTCCCTGCTTATCTCGCCTGTTTCCAGGCTGACCTGGAGTTTTCTTAGTTCATTCTGAACTCCTTCGGGGCTATAGTAATTACCTAGTTCCGCGTCGACCTGCCTCTGGATCTCTTTCAGTACCTCCTTGGTAATCTTGACCGGCACATCCACGAAAAGACCTTTCAGGAGGTCGTCGACTATTAACACCTAATCACCTTAGTTCAAGGTCTACGAAGTTAAACGGGGGCCAGGGACCACTGAATTTGAAGGTCAAGTATCCGGGCTGGGATTTGCCCAGAGAATCCATGGCTTTATCAAAGTCATCCTGGGAAGAGCGATCAAGCAGGAAGGCGAGGTTGGCCGCCATGCGTTCGTCAAAGATCTCGTTGGATGTCCACTCGTCCGATACGGGTGTCAAGTATTCTAACATTGTGTTACGAAGTTCTTCTTTTTTAGTTTCGATTTTATCGTCTATCAATTCCCCGACCTCAACCGTGGCCTGGTACTGGTCTCCTACTTTGCCTTTTTGTACCTTCTTCTTAAGTTTTTGTACTTTCCTGTCCGTTTCTCCTATCTCCCGGGCGACAACATCCGGGTCCCAGTAGGTTTTGACGCCGTATTCTACCTTATGATTGATCTTTTCAAGAGTATCTTCGAGGATTTCTTTGTTTTCCGAGCTTATTTTTTTTACCGCTTTTAAATCGTCAACAATGGCACCAAAGCTCACCGGAGCGAGCGTGCTGGTAAGATCTAAAAGTTCTCCCAGGGTTTCCGAGTGTGCCTGGACGTTCTTTCGTGTAGCTTTCAGTTTACCCCCCAGATCAACTCTGCTGTAGAGAAAACCTACACCCTGGTGGACCAACAGTTCTACCTCGGCCCTTTCCCCATCGATATCCGCTTTCAAGCCCTGAGGGTCCCAAGACTCCGCATCTTGTTTAGGAATTGTCCCATAGAGATATATTTTCATCTCAACCCTCTGCGTCCTCTGACTTCTGTTTGTCGATCTTTCCTTCTATCAATTCCGCCAATCTGAGAAAGACAATTAGGGCTCCTACACCTGCTAAAAGACCCCCGATGCCCAGCAAAACTTCTCCGAGAGAGAAATCCATATATGTATGACCTCCTTCTGATTATACGGCCAGGTTAAGCATGGTTTAATTTCAGGTTCAAAGAGTTAGCCGTTCGTCTTACGTAACGATAAGTTTACCGGTATTCTCTGATATATCACCTTTTGAAACTTTCATAAGTGAGATCCATATGGCCATATGGGATAAGTTTGAGAGTTTCTTTCGGCTACAATTTAAATTTCGTCAAAATAGCCTCCGACTCTAATCAACAAGACTGCAACTCCAATTGAAACAAGTAGATAGCCCACCGATTCGAGGATTTCTACCAAGGTCATCACCTCCCAATTTTAAAGTTTGTCTGAGAAGCTTGATCACCTAATCCTCCAGGTAGTAAGTTCGATCCTCTTTCCTTACCCTTCCTTCCTCTACCAAACTGTTGGCCGCAAGGATTAGCTGGCGCCAATCTACACCGATAGCCTCACCAATCTCCGTCAACTTCACTCCACCAGGATTGTCCTCTATGACTTCCACTACCTCTTGGTAGAATTTTGCCTTTTCTTCTTCTGTTTCTTCTTCAAACTCCAGTTTTTCCTCTTCCGTTTCCTCTTCAACCTCCGCGGTCTCCTCAGTTTCTTCTTCGACTTCCTCTTCAACCTCCGCGGTCTCCTCAGTTTCTTCTTCGGAAGGTACTTCCTTTATACTTCGCCAGGCCTCTCTGGCTGTCTTTCTTTCCTGTTTCCACCTACTTAGCTTTTCATCAATTTCCTTTTTCCTCTCTTCAGAATGCCGAGACAGTTCATCTTTTAAGGCTTCCGTTGACTCCTTCCTTGCTTTGGCTAGCTCGTTGAGAAAACCCATCGTTTCTTGTAATAAGTCTGAAGTGGATTCCTTTATCTCTTTCACTTGGCTCTTCCTTTCTGGTGCATCCTCTCGTATCTCTTCCATTAGGCTGGAAAAGGATTCCTTCCTCTCTTTGTCGTATTCTTTCAGGTCCCCTCTTGCCGTATCTAATAGGTCTCTGACCTCGGATTTTATCCTTTTTACCTGAGCCCTTCGTTCCTCCGTTGCCTGGTTTAGCTCTTCCATTAAATCGTTGATTTCGTCCTGTCTTTCCTGGTTGAATCGATTAAGATCCTCTCTCGTTTCATCTTTGACCCTGGTCACGAATCGACCCCGTTCCCGGGCAAACTCAGCTAATTTATCTTCCAGTTCTTCCTTATTGTCTTCCCTTTCTTCGGTAAACTGGTTCAGGTCCTTTTTCAATTCTATTTTTCTTTCTTCGGTTCTGGCTTTGATTGATGCAAGCTCTTCAAGCCTTGCCTTTTTGTTTGCTTTAATTCCTTCGGCGAGCTCCGCCATTTCTTCTCCAAAACTCATCCTTCCACCTCCTAAACAAGTAATATCTCGGGTTCAGTCGTTGAATATCTTAGAACTCACAAGGGGATTATTATTCTCTCTCCCAGTTTATTTCGCCACGAGATCTGGTCTCGACCCGTTCAAATGAAATAACCTCACCTTCCTCGTCCAGCTCTATTAAGTAGCGTTCGACCGTCTGGGGCTTAGCGTGTTTCTTCTTGTACTCGTCGATACGAGTAATCTCCAGTTCCCCTTCCCACCCGTCTTCAAACTTCTCTAGCTTGATTACTTCGCCCCTGGTGCCAAAGTTCTCTTCTGCGAAATCTAGGATGATATCTTTTGCTTCTAAAAAACCAGCCATCATACCCCCTATAGACTAATACTTCATATTATTTTTTTTGTTCCTCGAAGGATTACTGGATTTTACTTTCTCCACGTCACCGCTTTTTTCGAGGAGAATCTGCATCTGCTCCTGAACCTCGCTTAACTTCTTTTCCGCTTTCTCCCGTCTTATCCGTAGTCTCTCCAGGTCGTCTTTCAACCGCTTTCTTCGGTTTGACAAACCGTGGAGCTGGAGATAAGTCTGCTTTCTCCGCCTTCCGACTTTTGGGCTATTTATGGTTTTGATATCAATGACGGACTTTCTTCTTGATCTCACGATAATTCACCTACAGGTCATAAGGTTTCTTCTATCTTGGATAGGATCTTTTGTTTTCTCTTCTCTCGGTAACCGTTTTTTCTGGGCTGACTAAATACGTCGATACAAATATCTTTGAAAGTAGAATCCCCTGAGGTAGGGTCTGCCTCAATCGACTTGATTGCCTTGCCAATCTTTATCGAAGATCTCAGCGTATATTGATGATCTTCCGAAGAACTTGACTTTCTCAGGTCTCGGGTTAGTGACACGATTTTTTTTGCCTTCTCCTCAGGTATCTTCGCCTTACTGGCAGTTATTTTAGTCTCCGTTTCCAGATCGTAGTTACGAAGATCAATCGTTATCATTCTGTCCAGCAGAGCGTCCTGAGTTCCATAAACACCTGCGTATTCACTGGGGTTGCTCGTGAAGATTGCTTTGAAGCCCGGATGGACTTCGACGTAACTTTCGTTGCTATTTTTGGTAGTTAAGTTCAGAATTCCTTCTTCCAGAACGCTGAGCAGGACATTATTGGCTTCGGGCCTGGATCGGGAGAACTCATCGTAAATTAGTATTTGCCCTTTCTTACACGCCTTTGTGAGTATCCGGGCGTTCCATCTTTTGTTAATTCTTTCCTCCGTCTTCAATACGGAGGGAATATAGTTATCGACGACTTTTTTCTTGCTGTAAGAATTCTGTTTACCGGTGAGATCGGAGGTATTTAATTCCTCATCCCCGTGAACAAGGACGGCGGGCTGGTCAAACTGCGAAGCCAGATGCATTGCAAGAGTGGTTTTCCCGGTCCCCGTAGGACCAGCAAAATGAACCGGAAAGTCGGATTCAAGGTAAGAAACGCTCCGTTCCGTTATTCTCTGGATCTCACCTGTACTTACAAAATCTTCGCCCGGTTGTGGATAAAATTGCTCTCTCTTCATGACCGATTTTCTCCTCTGAGGTGTCTTTCCCCAACTACGTGAATGCTATTTTTGATCTGCTTGAGCAGCGCCGATAAGGTACGGGGGCCGGATGGACCGACCCCCCAATGTTGAAAAATTACGCGGCTTCCGCTGCTTCAGCAGTTAAGCCTACTGCTTCGGCGTATCTCAGCCATGTCTCTACGGAAGCGACTACGACTCTAGCTTCCACGGCCAGCAGCTCAATGCCAACTAGTGATACTGTAACCCAAGCATCGACTACCAAGCCTTTATCAAGAATTCGGTCGACGACTTCTGCTAGAGAACCACCTGACGCTGTTTTCTGTACTTCAGCCATAATTTACCTCCCGTGTACAAAGATAACTTGTTTATACCCGAGTTTCTTCT
>JAGXKX010000055.1 GCA_018335015.1 Candidatus Bipolaricaulota bacterium | reverse complement strand
AGAACTTTAAACCCGAGAGGTAAATAGTCGTAGACTCCCGCAGTGACTTTACGAATCAACCCTGCTTTTAACATCAACTTGTGACTTTCCATTTCCGCGTCCGCAGGCGTTTCTTTCAGAGTCGGTAGGAAATAGTTGCTAAGTCTCATATATTGGTCTCCCTTTTTACAGTAGTGCGCCGAGCAGATCTATTCTCTGGACTATACCTGTGAGCATACCGTCTTCATTAACTACGGGCACTCGATTTAGCTCGTTCCTGATTATTAGATCCGCCACGTGAATATCTTCTTCGTCTTCGTCGACGGTGACGACGTCCTTGACCATGTATTCTGACACCGAATCTCCCTTTATCTCTTCCAACCTTCGAGAAAGCTGATTTATATCTGGTAAGTACGAGGCGGTGCGCAACATTTCAAAGTAGTTGGGAAGGGCGGCTTGGATTACGTCTCTTTCCGATATGAAACCAACGACGGTTCCTCGCTTGTCGATTACCGGTACGCCGGAAAGCTCGCTTTTCTCCAGCAGAAATATCAGTGCTTTTAGAGACTGATTCTCCCTTACCGCGGTCAGGTCTTTGGTCATAATATCCTTGACTCTCATTTCGGCGAGTCACCCAGTTCGTTTAGAGTAACTTGTTCGAGCTGTGCCTGGACCAGAGAAGCGTCGCGACATATTTTCTCATAAACTTCGACACTTGCCATTCCCGCTGCTAAGCCGTATCTAACGGCTTCCGGAACGGTTTTACCTTCCTCAAGTTGATAAATTATTCCTCCGATCAGGCTATCACCAGCGCCGACTCTGTTTCTTACGGTTAATTCTTCTCTGTTGGCCTCGAGTTCCCATATTTTATCTTTGCTTATAAGAATATCGCCAGTCAGGCCGTGGGAGAGAAGCACGTATTCTGTGCCGAAGTCCAGCATCTTCCGCCCCACCTCGACAATCGACTGGCTGTTAGTCAACTTTTCGCCCATTACCTCCTTTCTTTCGCGGATGTCTGGTTTTATCAGGAAAGGTCCGGCTTTGGCGGCAGGTTTGACGTTTTCGCCCCCGGTATTTACTACAGTTCTTATTCCCATCTCTTTAGCTTTCTCGGCCAATTCCTGGTAGTAGCTTTTCGGGACTCCCGGTGGGAGGCTGCCCGATAGGACGACGCAGGAGACGCGGTGCAGCATGGTTTCATATTGTTCCATAAACTGTTCCTGAACCCGTTCTGAGATTTCCGGCCCCGCGCTGTTTACCTCGATAGGGTTATCCTCCTGGCCCTTTTTGAGGATCGCCACGTTGCTTCTGGTTTCCTCTGATATCCAGGTGAAGTTAGTTACGATCCCTTCTTCCCTGAGCGAACGTTTTATAGTTCGGCCGGTGTGACCTCCGATAAGCCCCATTGCGACGTTTTCTACTCCTACACTGGCTAAGTAGATTGAAACGTTGATCCCCTTACCGCCCGCGCTTGAATGCGTACGAAAGGCCCGGGAAAGCTGGGTTTCGCCTTTTTGTTCTATTTCCTTTACCCAGTATATAAGGTCATACGCCGGGTTTAACGTGATGGTCAGAATCATTTTTTACACTCCCCTCGTCTGGATTTAATAACCTGCCACTGTTTTCGGATTTGAGCCTTAATTTTCTAAATTCGCCGGTCGAAGCATTGGTGCCTTCGAACTCGACGGTTTTACGGAATTCGTTCTTGCCGTACATCTTATTATCCTTTCTAGCCTCCCCTTCCACCAGGACTTCCACGGTCTTACCGATAAATTGCTTATCGTATTCTCGCGAAGTTTCCTCCTGTTTTTCGAGCACCGCTTCCAGGCGTCTCTTCTTCTCGTCCGCGGTTACGTGATCGTCCATGTTGGCGCTCCTGGTTTTTGGCCGAGGAGAGAACTGAGCCGCGTAAATAGAGCCGAACCTGACTCGGTCGATTACGTCCAGGGTTTTCTTGAAATCCTCTTCGGTTTCTCCCGGATGTCCGACTATAATATCGGTTGTAACGTTAATTAACGGATCTACTTCGCGGGCCTTTCCTACGGTCTCCAGGTACTCTTCTCTAGTGTAGTCCCGATTCATAATCTTCAAAACTCTGGTGGAACCCGATTGAAGCGGGAGATGGATATGTCGGACGATGTTAGGGCTATCGTACATTACTGCTAGAGTTTTCGGGTCCAGGTCAGCTGGATGAGGGGTCGTGAAGCTTATTCGGGGGATTCCTGTTGCTGCAGCCCGTTCCAGTAGCCAGGCAAAGTCTACCTCCGGGTCATCGATGTCCTTGCCGAAAGCATTGACGTTTTGCCCGAGTAATTGGACTTCCCTGTAGCCATCTTCCGCCAGCCTTTCGACCTCTTTGATAATTTTATCCGGTCTCCTGCTTCGGAGTGGGCCGCGAACCTGTGGGACTATGCAGTAAGAACAGGCGTTAGAACAGCCTTCTGCAATAGTTAACCAGGCGAAGTAATCGGACTTTCGCAATACGGGTAAATTTTCGAACCCGCTCGGTTTTGGGATAGATGCTACTGGTCCGGTCTGTCGCGCTCGATTTGCCAGGTCCGGGATATCGCCGAGATTTGAGGTTCCAAATACGAAGTCAACGCCGCCCGATTGGGAGAGAAGGTCCCCCCCGAGGTGCTGGGCCATACAACCACCTACACCCAGAATGCTGTCTTCCTTTCTCTGGTTTTTTATTTGACCGATCCTTCCCCGGACCTTCTCCTCGGACTTGCCTCTTACTGCACAGGTATTAAAAATTATCAGGTCAGCTGTAGTTATTTCGTCGACGGGGTTATAGCCGTAATTGCTAAGATGTCCGGTTATCTTCTCCGACCTGTGGTAGTTTAGCTGGCAGCCCCATGTTTCGACGTACAGGTTTTTTTCGTCCATATCACTTTGCCCCTCAAAAAATTATAATGGGAATACTAAGGACTGGCTGGCAGTAAAGTTATAATTCAGAATTATTTTAAATGATGGAGTTTGGTAAATCCAGTCATTAAAAGGACGCTGGTGTCTTCCGGATATTCTAATCTGGGGAGTTATTTAAGTTTCCCTGGATGGACGATAACCGGTAATCCGGACAAGTTTCCGGTTAAACGGTTTGTAAGGTTGGTCCACCTACGTTCTTGTACTATAATTTCCTATCCAGCCCAAAAAGGCTTAACCAGGAGTAACAATCGTGAGAAGATACTTAGTACCGGTGCTGGTTTTCGTTCTGCTTGTAGGGGTTATTTCAGCTCACGGAGAAGTAACTGAAGAAATTGCGGATAACTATCCCTTTGAAACGGCACTCGAGCTGTCTCGGATATTGGATCGACAGCTAATGTTTTCGTTCCTTTCGGCGAGCTGTCCCCACTGCCAGGACTTTAAAGACAATATACTTTCCGACACCGGGGTAAAGGAAATTTTGAGTAGCCATTTCGTACTTTCACTGGTGACGTTAGACGAAACTTTTAAGATCGAGCTTCCAGGTCGTGGCGAGGTCACAAATATGCAACTTGCTTCAGGGTTGGGTCTGGAAGGTACTCCCACCACGTATGTTTTTTATCCACCTGATCCTGAACTGTTACAGGAAGAGCAGGGAATAACGAGATTTCCTGGCAACCCGCCGGATCCGGAGTCATTGATAGATTTACTGGAAAGAATTGCTACCGAGTCGTTCAAGGAACAAGAAAAAGGAGAAGGACCTATTTATTACAACTACAGCCCGTCGATAAAGGAGATAAGCAAGAAGGACTTTAATTTCTTGCAGGAAACTAAGGTAAAAATTCCAGTTTTATCCGAGAAAGTAGGGCTATCTTCTCTTCCGGACGTTAGGGAGTTAATCGTTAACTTCTCCGATAACTCTCTAAAAGAGTATTCCGAAAATATTATTTCCGAGACCTCCGTGGAGAAGGTCTATCTGGTTAAGGATTAATTCCGCCGACGCTTCCTACATAATTCCCCAGCTCCCTTTTGGTATTTGGGGTGACGGAACCGAGTGCTTGCTGTAAGGGATTTTTAAAGTAATAACCTTTTGCACCCGTATTTCTGACAGCTGTCCGTGAACGTATATGATAATGAGTTAGAATTAAAAAAATGCTAACAAAGACGTCAAAATCGCTATTTATAACTTTAGTTATTATTTTTTTGTTGACTCCCTCCGGTACGGCGCCCGGGAGAGCTATCCAGAGTACGCCAGTTAAAATAACTATTGATGCCGGGCACGGTGGTTACGATCCTGGCACTACCGTTTCCGGGGTAAATGAAAAGAACGTTAACCTGCAAATCGCCCTAAAGGTTAAGGAACTCGGGGAAGAGCACCCCGCTCTTGATTTTGTATTTACCAGAACCTCCGACGAGTACGTTCCTTTGCTGGACCGGTTGAGGTACGCGGAAGAACAGGAAAGTGCTGGTTATATATCGGTTCACGCTAATTCGTTCTGGGATCCTGAAGTTCAAGGTATAGAAACAAACCTTGACCGGTACCGTGCAAATAGTGGAGAGAGCAAGGATATGGCGGAGTTGATCCAGGAATCCATCGTGGGGCGAACCGGTGCCCGAGATAGAGGCATAAGGTATCAGAGACTTTATACAAGGCATACGAAGATTCCCTCAGCCATGTTGGAAGTGGGTTTTCTTACCTCGCCTTTCGAGCGAAAGAAGCTTGTAAGTTCCAGCTATCGCGAGTCGATTGCCCGGGGGATTATTCAGGGACTTTTGATCTACTTCTCCCGGTAGAATTACCATTCAACTTACCGAATAAATGACATAATAAATTCATAAATTTGGGGTAAATATGGGAAGTAATAAATTTATCTGGATAGCGAGTTTTGCGATTTCCGCCGCCTTTGTTAATAGCTTGGGAATACTTGCGATCTTCCGGTTCAGCGAATGGGCGAAAAAGACAAAGTCGTATTTCATTTGTTTTGCCGCGGGGATGTTGATTTCCACACCCCTTATGCTTGCCCTTCCCAATGCGCTCGAGAAGTCCGGAAATGCCGGGTTCCTCGCTCTGGCCGGATTTCTCTTCATGGTTTTTAGCAATAAATTTATCCGTTATCGTACAAAGGAGGAACCACTCGCCTTTGGGGTGACCGCAGTGGAAGGGATAGCTATCCACTCACTTGTCGATGGCGTAATTTACGTGGTGACGTTCGAAGCGTCCGTTCTAATTGGAATAATGACCGGGATAGGTTTGGTAGTTCATGAATTTGCCGAGGGCATAATTACTTACACCACCCTTTTGAAAGGAGAAGTCCAGGAAAAGTCCGCTATGTTTTACGCCTTCTTGATTGCGGCACTTACTACGCCGATCGGAGCTTTTGTAGCTTATCCTTTTGTAAACAAGTTAGGAACTTCTAGTACCGGTTTGATGCTTGGATTTGTTTCCGGTGTCCTGATTTACGTTTCGGCCTCACACCTGCTTCCGGAAGTTCGAGGTTCCGAGAAGAAGCATTCGCTGGCGGCTTTTCTGGTCGGTGTAGGGCTTGCTGGCTTTATCGTTCTGACCAAAATCTAACAATTTAAGTCGGGAAGAACGGCAAACTTCCCGGGGTAACTATCTGGACGGATATAACGGCTCCTGCAATCAAAGTGGTTATTAGGGTTATTACGGTTCCATACTTTAACCAGTATTTCATGCTAATAGGCTCGTGGTGATCCTCGCTGAGCGAGACGATCATCTCATTAGCGGGTGATCCTATGTAAGTGGCATTACCCCCGAAGCCAGTCCCAAAAGCTAGAGCCCACCAAAGAATATTTGACTCGCCGGGTAAATTTGCCGAGAGAGTTCCGATAATCGGAAGCATCACGGCAGTAAGAGGGATATTGTCCACCAGTCCGGATCCTATGGCGGATAGAAATAAGATGGTGAGTGCTGATAGCAAGAGGTTTCCCCGGGTTAAGCGGAGTACTCCCTGGGCAACTTTTGTTAATAAAGCGGTATTTCCAACTCCGTGAACCACGACAAATAGACCGGCAAAGAAGAGCAAAGTCCGCCACTCGACTCGATCGAGGATCTCGCTCATATCAGGTCGAGCCAGGATTAAAATTAGAGCAGCTCCTCCCAAAGAGACGGTGGCGGGAGTAATAGATAGTATGCTATGAAGTATAAAAAGGACTATTACAAAACTTAGGGTTATTAAGCTTTTACCCAGCAGACTCCAGTCGGATATCTCCTTTGACGGTTGTCTTTCCAATATTTTATTTAGGGCTTCCCGGTGAATTTTCTCATTTTCCTGGCGAGTTTTCCTGGAAAATATGAATTTGAATACGATCACCGTGACCGTGGTACATATTATGACCGTGGGGGCCAGGTTGTATATGTAATCAAGGTAACTTAATCCTCCGGCGGTTGATATCATGATATTGGGTGGGTCCCCAATGAGCGTGGCGACTCCCCCGATATTTGCGAAAAGTCCCTGTGTGATTAATATCGGCTTCGGGTCAATCCCCAGGACGGTACTTATCGACATTGAGATAGGAGCAATCAGCAGTATCGTCGTGACGTTGTCGATCGTCGTAGATAATATCGCGGCGAGTAGACCGAACAAGAGTATCATATAAAAATAGTCGCCACGAGAGAGCTTTGCTGCCCAGATGGCGAGGGTCTCGAATAAACCGGTATCCTTCAATATCCCGACAACGATCATCATTCCAAGCAGGAGCCCGATTGTATTCCAGTCGATCGCTTCCGTTATTACTTCTCTCTCGTTATAGAATCCAAAAACGAGACCCGCTCCTACCATTAGAGCTCCCCCGGAAACGGCGGCAAGCGACCTTTCCACTTTGTTGGTAAAAATGACAATATATGTCCCGGCGAATATCAGGGCGGAGATAAGGAGTTCGGGGCTCATATTAACCCGCCTCCGTATGGGAAATCTCTATTAAACTATTACATGTAACCCAATTTCATCCCGAAAAATAGAAAAATACTGGCCAGTGTCAGGTTTAGAACCGTTAAAGGTACACCGACCTTGATCCACTTTGTAAAAGTGATAGGGTTGTCCGTCCTTTCGCTAAGCGAAACGGTAATTACGTTTGCCGACGAGCCAATCGGAGAACTTATACCACCCAGACCTGCACCAAGGGCAAGGGCCCACCAATAAGAGGTCAGATGTATTCCATGAATGCTGCCCAGCCCCTGTATTACCGGTATTAATGCAATGGTGAGGGGAACGTTGTCAATTATTCCGGATAGTATTCCTGCTAGCCATACAAGGATCAACGGTGCGAGTAAAGGAAAGTTCTCAGCGATGATCCCGAATTCTCGGGCTATTTGATGAATTATTCCCGCCTGTTCCAGCCCTCCTACTAGTACAAACAGAGAAGCATAAAATAACAGAACGCTCCATTCTACGTTGGCCAGCGTCTCACTAACATCCGGCCTTATTAGAAGCAGTGCAAGAGTAGCTCCGATGAAGGCAACGGTCTGAGGCTGTAGACCGATCATTCCGTGCACCAGGTATAGCCCTATAACTATTATCATAACCCCGGAAGCCTTTTTCACGTCGTTCCAGTCTTCGACTGTTCTTCCCGGATCCATCTCCTCTAGAGCTTTTTTCTGCTCTACGGTTGAAGGCATAGTTTTGTTAAATCTAATCCAGAAGTAGAGAACCGATAAGAACCATATAACCACCGCAATCGGACCGAGGCGGGTGATAAACTGGGTAAAACTCAAGTTTGCAGCCGATCCGATTATTATGTTAGGAGGATCTCCGATCAGGGTAGACAATCCTCCAACGATCGATAACATGGATTCAGATATCAGAAAAGGTATAGGCGAAAGTCCGAGTAGGTCGGTGATCGATAGTGTGGTAGGTACAACAATAACCATGGTTGTAACGTTATCCAGAACGGCTGAAGCCAGGGCGGTAAAAGCACCTAATCCCAGTAAAAGTAACCATACCCGGCCCCTGCTCTTCTGGGCTATAATTATCGAAAGGTACTCTATTAGACCGGTCCTCTGGATCGTACCTACCATAATCATCATCCCCAGGACCAGCGTTATTGTATCAAAATCTATTGCCTCGAAGGCCGCGGGCTGAGTATAGAATCCCAGGGCAAGGCCGGATAGGAGGATGGCAAGAGCACCGGCCAAAGTTATTATAGTCCGGTCAATTTTTTCCGAAAACAAGACTATATAAGTTATGAAGAAAATTGTGAGAGCAATAACCCAGTTCATATAACTCATAATAACTAGACTGGGTGGTTAAGTCAACAGAAAATGAGTAGTCAGTTTTGTGAGATATTTGTGGTTCTAGATACGAGAACCTCTATCCTTATCCCAGTTGAGCTTGTTTCTCACGGTTTCGAAAAAATTGCTCCGGAAATCCGGCACCAACATGAGTGTAGGCGTATCTGCCCTGTCGATTTCTATCGAATTATTTTTCTCTAGATCTCCGATATTTCTCCCATCTATCTGGATTGAGACTGGGGTGTTGGTTTTGATACTTATTTCCGTTTCGTCCGAGCAGATAATTGGCCTGAGTCCGAGCTTATGGACGTTAAGAGGTGTTATGCTGAAGGCGGAAGTATTTCTGGTGATCAAGGGGCCTCCACAGGATAGGGAATAGGCTGTAGACCCGGTGGGCGTGGAAACGATAAGACCATCACCCGGGTACGTGGCTACCTTTTTCGAGTCCAGGTAAAGTTCGACTTCAGCCAGACCCGCTGTAGTGCCTCGAGTAATCGTAACTTCGTTCAGTGCAGTAAAGACGGAACTTCCTCCAGACTGGATTGAATCCGAGCTGCACTGAAGTCTTGTCAGTTCCCTAACGGAAGAGCCTTTGTCCAGAACCCTGGTGAGGTTCTGAGCGAGTTCGGAGGAATCCAGTCCCGTTAAAAAACCGAGTTTGCCGAGGTTTATTCCCAGTATGGGAATACAATATGGTGCGATCAGATCAGCTGCCCGAAGGAAGGTTCCGTCCCCGCCAAGACTGAGTAGCACCGTTTTTTTGCCACTTTCTTTCGCTATTTTCTCGACGTTTTTCTGATTAGAAACTTTCCTGAGTGGTACCCCGTGGTTCTCACACCATTGTTTGATCGTTCGAGTAGCTTCGGCAATCTTGTCGGTTTCCTTGCCCTTGTATAGTAGGATGTGTTTATAATGCATGTATATGTTTCCTCGCCGGTATTTTATTGGTCAAGATAATTCCACTTGCAAAGTACTCTTTCAAGGACCTCCACCAGGAGGTACAACCCCAGTCCCAGCGTGGCGAAAGCAAGGATGCCAGCAAATACGTCGGTATACGAGAATACTTTCCAGGAGTTATTAATATAGTAGCCGAGGCCAACATTAGTGTATGATAATTCCGCGAGATATAAAGCGGCTATTCCGAGGCCGATACTGATGCGGGCGCTGCTCAATACGCTTGGAAGCGTCGCGGGAATTACTACGTGACGATAAATTTGGAATTTATTGCCCCCCGAACTTCTCACTGCTTTGATCCACTGGGGTGAAATGTTTTTTGCCGCGTCCCGGGCGCTAATCGTGACCTGAAAAACGGCGACAAGAAAAATAAATATGACTCGAGAGATATCTCCTAGCCCGAAAAGAATTAGTATTACGGGGAGAAATACTATTTTTGGAACAGGGTAAACGAGGTACAAAATCGGCGAGATAAATCGGCTGATTCTTTCCTCGAACCCTATTATCAAGCCCGCTGTGGCGCCTATGAGTATTGCCGCTATAAGGGAAACTACAAGGCGTATAGCACTTCGGACGAAGTTTGGCCATATAATTCCCCAGTGGTTTATTAACGCGGAGAAAGCTTTAACCGGGTTCGGGAGTACCGAGCTCTTAGGTCCGGATAGGGCAAAATCCACGGCAATACTTGCCAGCCACCAGAGAAGCAACATCGCTGTAAAGCTTATTGCGTATCGAACCAGGTCTTTCTTCATGGTAGCTCCTGCCTCGTTTTTCTGACTACCCGATAAAACTCCTCGCTCCGCCTAAATCCCTCCGTTCCCATTTTTTGGTTTTCGACCCAGGTTTTAACGCTTGCGGGAACTTGAGAAAGAACTGCAATGTTGCGCCCGAGAAAAGCTACTTCTTCCATGTCGTGGGTTACTAAAGTCAAAGTCAAGTTTCGGTCCTGCCAGAGTTTCAATACCTTGTCCTGCAGGCTTTCCCTGGTAAATTCGTCGAGAGACACGAACGGTTCATCCATTAAAAGTATTTCGGGATCGACGGCGAGAGCCCGGGCAAGCCCCAATTTTCTCTTTTGGCCGCCGGAGAGCTGAGCCGGGTAGCTGTCCCTGTAGGAGTAAAGGTCGAGTTCGTGAAGTAGGTCTTCCACCCTTTCTTCGTCTCCCTGTCGGCCTAAATCCAGGCCCAGTGTCGCGTTCTTCCAGATCGTCTTCCAGGGAAGCAACCCAATATCCTGAAGGATTAAGGCGATCTTGTCTTTAGTTGTATTGACTCGTATTAGTCCCGAATAATTCTCGTGCAAACCCGCTATCGTGTGAAGAAGAGTGGTCTTACCGCAACCGTTGGGTCCAATAACCCCCAGGCTATCCCCCCTATTTAGAGAGAGGTTTAGCCCGTTGATGACCTTTTCGTTGTCTCCTCCAGATTCGTACTCAACTGAAAGGTCAGTAATCTCTATCATTTGGATTTATCAGTCAGTGTGGCCGAAGTTCCGACGTAAACTTTTTCGAAAGGGATTCTTTCATTTAAGTATCCTTTAGAAATTGTCCAGTCGAGAACGGAATCAAATATCTCTTCATTTAAGGGCTTAGGGCTGGAAAAGCTGGGAATCTCAAATAAACTCGCGAACTCCTCGGTGAGCTCTGTGTTCTCTATTGCGTTGCGAAGACTGGGAAGTGTCTCGGAAATTATTTGAGTCGTGAGGTCCAGGAGCTGAAGGTTGCTGCTGGAATTTGTTTCTTTTAAAGCAACTTCCCAACCTTTGTAAAACCCGTTGACCAGATCCGGATCTTTATCCAGGAACTTCCGGTTAAAGACGAATACAAACGGTGGGAGGGTCAAATTCCCGTAATCACTAAGGAGTTTAGCCTGATAACCCCTGAATTCCGGATTTTTTAGTGCCAGTGTTAATAAAGGCTCTGGTAGAACAGTGGAGATAAAATTACCGTTGAGAAGTCCGTAGAGTCGAGATATTAGATCTTCCTGAGGCACGTAGTAAATGCTGTCTTTCTCCTGATAACCTTCTTTTTTCAGCAACTGGTCCGTTGCGTAATGATCATCTCGTCGTAGTGAAAGGATAATAGATTTCCTCGCGGAGCTATCCAGCCAGCTTTCAACGAGGTCAGCTACGGAAGGAATGTCGTACATACTACCGGTCACTAGTCCGAAGTGTCTCCCGGGTTCATTCGGGTCGAAAGCAGTGGAGGAAATTTTTAAGTTCCCTGTACCCTGTATAGCGTACAGGGAGCTGGAAAGTCCAGTTATTGCACAGTCAGCTCGGCCTCCGCTAACCAGCCCTGCTGCGTCACTGGAGCCCTTGGAGGGGATTAGAGTCAGCTCTAAGTCCTGATCCAGGAAGGGGTTGACGGCATTATCTTCCAGAAAAAATTTTTGCTGAACCCCCTTAGCCAGAGGTAATGCGGCCATAGTTGGTGGGTAAGCCACTTTAACCTCGGTCAAATTTGAATTACTCGATTGTGAAAAAACCTTACTGCCCGTGACCGCCGTGAGGGTGGCCGTGCCGAGGAGTTTGATAAATTTTCTTCTGGTTAATTTCATTTTAGGATAATAGGTGGTTACCTTTCCCTCTTTGTCATTAATGGATAAAAAATTATAGTTGAGGGTATGTGTGGGTTCAATTCAATAAAGGGTTCCTAAATTAGGTGGTTTTCTCTTTTCCTGGTTATTACGGAAGAGGAAAGGTAAGTGAGACTTTTGGGGCAATTTTCATTACCGCGCTCCAGATTTAATTAATTTTCGATAAAACCATAAAACCTTTTTGGATTTCCTAAGGATGATCTATTTGGTACCTTTTACAAATTTTTATTATCGGCGTTTCGGTTATAGGCTCTTGAAATCCCCCCACCCAACCACTATATTTTCTATCGCACAACTTGTGAAGATGATCTTTGACAGACGGGTGAGGTTAATAGGCATCCTGTAGTAAGTAGCAATGGATTGACAAGGGCAGATGGTG
>JAGXKX010000054.1:5882-12141 GCA_018335015.1 Candidatus Bipolaricaulota bacterium | reverse complement strand
ACCGGCAATAGTTTGATCTATGTCGTCCTCGGATACGTCCAGGTGGGTGACGAACCTTATTTCTCTTTCATTCCGTGGTCCAATCACGATACCTTTTTCCTTTAAGAATTCGGCGAGATCTACGGCGTTTACGCCGATCGAAGCGGTGCTGGTAAAGAATATGTTCGTTTCCACTGGGTCAGGCGTGAGTCCAAACCCCAGGTCTTTTAGTTCATTCCACAATTTTTCAGCTTTTTTGTGATCTTCATTGAGCCTCCCGATATTGTTTTCGAGGGCGTAAATTCCCGCAGCTGCAAGTATTCCCACCTGCCTCATCCCTCCGCCAAATCTCTTCCTTCCCACCAGGGCATCGTTCATGAACTCTTCGCTACCGACGAGCATTGACCCTACAGGCGCCCCGAGACCTTTGGAGAGACAGAACATGACTGAGTTGAACCCTTCGACGATTTTGCTCGGCTTCATTCCGGAAGCCACGGAGGCGTTGAACAACCTCGCCCCGTCAAGGTGAACCGGCAATTCTCTTTCTTCGGCGAAATCAATAACTTCCTGAATCCTCTCGCGGGGATATACCTTTCCACCTTGATTATTGTGGGTATTTTCTAAAGTTATTAGTCCTGTCTCGGGCAGGTAGTACTTATCGGGATTGATTTCTTTTTTTAACTCTTCTACGTTCAGAGTGCCGTCCTCAGAGGGTATAGGTCTTGGCGTGACTCCGGAAAAGGCCGACATTGTTCCGAGTTCGTAGTTGTAAACGTGGCTTTTTTCCTCGACGATCACTTCCTGGCCGGACTCCGTATGGGACCAGATAGCGACCTGGTTCCCCATGCTGCCGGAAGGAACGAATAAACCAGCTTCGAAGCCCAGCCTATCAGCTGCCATTTCCTGTAGTCTGTTAACCGTTGGGTCTTCACCGTATACGTCGTCGCCGACCTCCGCCTTTGCCATCTTCTTGCGCATTTCCGGGGAAGGGCGGGTTACTGTATCGCTTCTAAGGTCAATCTGGCTCAAAAGAATCACCTCAATTGCAAATACTGCTAACAAGACTAATCCAGAGAGATAAAATATACAACTATTACCAATATAGCAAAATTTTCTGAGGACAGTACGTAGGTGGGATAAAGGGAGATCGGGGTGATTTTTGAGGATAACAGCAGGCCGGGTCCCGTACCCGGCCGGTCGGTTCAGTACAATCAGGGGCACAGAACCCCCTTTGCTATCTTTGGTAAAGACAGCGGTAGGCTCTAGCATCAAAAAATTTATAAGAAAATAACCGTAGTCAGACAGCAACAGAAATTAATGTTCGAAATCGTATTCCAAATCTGTAATATAAAGTAAATCATCACTCAATAGACCATAATATTGGATAACGGACCTATAACTGGTTAGTTTAAAGTAAAATGGTATATAACTTTACGAAGTAAAAACTTTTATCTAACCCTTGAAATGATCTATCTCATATGTTAAATTGATATAGATCAACTACCAGTATGATTTACATCATTTTTGATCAAAAAGGTGAAAAAAATGAAGACCAAAAGAAGCGAATTGAAACCCTGGGATGCACTTCCCATGCCCAAAAAATGGAGAACCATGGGTGAGGTGGGCGAAAAAGTTAACGGCGAAAACGAGATTCTTCTGGAAGAGACCTGGAGCGAATGGATGGCCGCCCACCCTTTAGAAGGAGACTAAATTAAGGAGTATCCCAAAAGAATTATGCCTGACCCGGATAAATTCATATCCGAGTAGAATATCCTTGTCTAGAGATCGAGTTTACTCCCCATTTCCCTCAATTACTTTCCCGATTCTATTAATGCCTCCTCTTCTTCGGGGCTAAGGTCGTGCGTGAGGACCTTTTCCGCTCCGCTCCCGCCTCACCCGGGGCAGACGGAGTGCGTTGCCCGTTACGAGGAAAGTTGCACCCATATCACCGACCAAAACGGCAATAGCAAGAGTTACCAGGCCCGGAATAACGCCGGCTCCCAGCCCGAATTTGAGGAGCAAGGCAATACCAATATTTTGCTTTATCGTCTTCTTGCCCTGGCGGGAAATCCTTACCAGGTAAGGAAGACCACTCAGGTCGTCGGTCATCAGTGCAATATCAGCAGTCTCCATCGCCACGTCAGTTCCCGCGGTTCCCATGGCAATTCCCACGTCCGCTGCCGCAAGTGCCGGACCGTCGTTTACGCCGTCCCCGACCATGGCGACTTTACCGTTTTCGTGGGCGAGTTCTTTTACTTTGTTTACCTTATCTTCGGGAAGCAATTCGCCGTACCAGGTATCTATCCCAGCTTCCTCTGCTATCGATTTGGCGGTTAGTTCGTCGTCCCCTGTAAGCATTACGGGTTTTACGTCGTTATCTTTGAGCCAGGAAACCATCTCCCGGCCTTCCGGCTTCAGTTCGTCGCCGAAAACCAGGCCCCCGATAGCTTCCCCATCCTTACCTAGGTACACTATAGTTTTGCCCTGTCTTTTTAAATTACCTGCACCTTCCAGTTCGTTCTTCCTGAAAAGGGCTGATTTGCCCAGCCGATACAGTTCGTCTTCCAGTTCGGCTTCTATCCCTTTGCCGGTAATGGACGTAAAATTGCCAACCTCAGAAATTTTGATCCCTCTATCAGCGGCTTTATCCAGCGTCGCCCGGGCAAGGTGATGCTCGCTGCCTTTCTCCAGTGAGGCGGCAATTCTCAAAATTTCTTCCTCGTCGTAGTTTTTCCCGGCTATCACTTCCATCAGTTCCATATCACCCCTGGTGAGAGTACCGGTCTTGTCGATGGCGAGAACGTCCACGTCACCCATTTCTTCCAGGTATCGACCCCCTTTTATGAGCACCCCGTTCCGGGCGGCCGAAGTGATTGCCGAAACTACCGTCACGGGTGTAGAAATGACGAGAGCACAGGGACAGGCGATGACCAGAAGAGTTACGGCTCTTAAAAACCAGAGCTCAAATCCTCCCGATAAAAGAAACGGAAAAGCCACGGCGACGATCGCCGCAAACCCGGTGACGGCAGGTGTATAATAGCTGGCGAACCGATCAACGAACCTTTCTATCGGGGCTTTCTCCCTCTCCGCATCCTGGACCATCTTGATGATCTTCGCCAGGGTCGAACCCTCGGCGTCACTGGTCGTCTCTATCGCCATAGACCCTTCTTTGTTTATAGTACCGGCGTAGACCTCGTCCCCTTCGTCTTTTTCCACAGGAAGGGATTCGCCCGTGATTGGGGATTGATCGACTGACGAATTTCCTTCTACTACTTTCCCGTCCAGACCTATTTTTTCACCGGGCCTCACCACGACCGTCTCTCCTTTTTTAACCTCTTCTACGGGTAAAGTAACTTCTCCTCCGCCCCTTCTGACCGTGGCTTTCTGGGGAGAAAGATCCATGAGTTCTTTGAGCGAATTGCGGGCTCGTTCGGAGGCAAAATCCTCGAGGATTTCCGCGAGTGGATAGAGGAATGCCAGTGTTGCTCCCTCCATGACTTCTCCGATGGCAACGGCTCCGATTATTGCCAGAGTCATTAAAAAGTCTATATCCAGAGTAAGGGACCTGGCGGCAGCCAGACCCCGCCGCAGGACAAAGTATCCTCCTGAAAAGGATGCGAGAAGAAACAGGAAACGAGAGGTCGAAACGGTATAACCGGGAGCGCTAAAAATGAGGGCCGGGTTCGTGAAGAAATGCAGTGAGAGCCCAGCAGTCAGAAATATACCGGCGATTGCCGTTAGGGCGATTTCGGGTTCCTTCCATGATAGAATCGGACCATCATCGTCATGGACTACATTGTAGCCAATTTTAGTAACGCTTTGTTCCAGGTTGGATTGATTCACGCTGGAAGGGTCATAAGAAACCTGTAGTTTTCCCCTTCCCGTGTCTACCTCGGCACCCTCAACGCCGTCGATCTTAGAGACGTTTTTCTCTATCTTTACTGCGCAATCAGGACAATGGACTCTTTCTACCTTAATTTCCTGTTCTACAGTCCTCTGGCTTTCCTTCAAGAGCTACCTCCGGTCCAGTTTTGAATCATATTAAAGTTTGTTCATATAATAATATGTCTCCTTAATCTCGTTGTCAAATTTGCAGCGATTGGTTAACCTATAGTTAGAATGAGCCCAAAAAGCCAGGAAGATTACACTAATTTACATTCCATATCAGAAGACGAGGCGAGAGAACTGGTGAAGAGAGTTCCGGATCAGGAGTCGGTTGACTCTATATCGGAGACATTTCGGGCGTTGAGCGAGCCAACGAGAGTTAAGATTCTCTATTTACTAGCCAGTGAAGAGATGTGCGTCCACGATCTCACGACTCTGACCGACTCCTCCCAGTCGTCCGTCTCCCACCACCTAAAAATATTGAAGCTGAACGATCTGGTCGAGGCAAGACGGGAAGGGAAAGCGGTGTATTATTCTTTGGTCGACCAGCACGTATCTGGTCTGTTCTCCAAGTGTCTGGAGCACGTTGAGTACGAAGAGTAATCCACCCGGAACGTTGCCTGCCAGCAATCGCACGAGCGTGGGAGCTCGGGCTGCTATTGTCAATAAAGAAATCATCTTCATTCATTCTCGTGTTAAGGGAGAAATGAACACCTGAGTAACTAATGCAAGCTAAATCGGACAGACGTTATCCGCCTCAACTGCCACTTACGGGCACCGGGGCAGTTGTGTAAGTGAAATAATACCGATAACCGGGGCTTTCGAGCCCCGGCGTACACATAGTTAGAAGACTTTTGTCTTCTACTTTGTTAATTATCAAAGAAAAGTTCCGAGAAGAAGGTGGCCCATTTTTACCAATCAAGTTGGGGAGTTGTAAAGACTTACTATCGAAACGGTTAAGAGCTATTTGAGGGTAAGAATTTCTGTCCCTTTATTGGTGGGGTTTATTTTTTTTCAGTTCCAGCTTCTCAAGGGCCAGCGATGTCAGGAGGGCAAAGTTTTCTATGGGCTGTAGGTCTTCCTGGTCCGGTACCAGGCCGTCTTCCGGGTCGTCGACGCTTATCTGTCCGATAATCTGGTCCTCCCGGTATAGGGGGAGGTATAAAGAGTCTTCGGGGTGCCAATCCAGAGTCTCCTCGGAACTAAGCCTGCTGTCCAGCTTGGCTCCGGTCTGGAATTTCTCCCGTCTTACCTCGTAAGGTACGTAATAAGATTTCCCCAGTCTGTAGGAATCGTCGAATTTTTCAGTATTTACCTCAAGTTCATCGAGATTCGTCTCTTCAAGCTTGGTTATTTCGTCCTCCGTTAAACCTCTGTGGGCATATCTTTCGATTCGAACGGTCTCCGAACTTTCCGGGGTTATGGGCCTGTCAAAGATCGATATCAACCCTCGTTGAAAAGGTGTCGTCTTCAGTACTGCCTCCAGGGTTTTATCCATTATTTCTTCTGACTTAGCTGCGGAAAGAACTTCACGGCTCAGATCGTAGAGCTTGTCGATTTTTCGGAAGTGGAGTGCTTCGTCCTTGTATTTGTCCCTTTCTATTGCTGTTGCGGAATGTTCCTTCTTCTCCCGAAGTACTGAAAGGAAGGTATCCACTACCTCTGGCGCAAATTGGCTACCCCTGTTTTTTTTCAGTTCCTCAATTGCCTTCTTTTCTGACAGTGCATCTCTGTAGGGTCGATTCGACGTCATGGCGTCCCAGGCGTCGACTACCGATACGATTTTGGCTTCAAGCAAGATCTCTTCCTCGCTCAACCCTTTGGGATAACCTTCACCGTCGAGTCTTTCGTGGGTTTGTTCCACTATCTTTCCAGCTCTTTTCAGGTGATCAAGTTTTTCCAGCATTTTCCTTCCCCACTTCGTGTGTTTTTCCATTATCTTCCACTCTTTTTCAGTTAGCTCACCTTCCTTCTCGAGCATCTCGTCCGGGACCTTGGCTTTTCCGATGTCGTGAAAGAAGGCGGCGTATTTTAGATCACCTAGCCTCTCCGTGGAAAGTCCCAGTCTCTTTCCGACTTCGTGACTCATTCGGACTAGGCGCTTGGAATGTCCGTCCATCTCTTCGGTAGATTCCACTTCCTTAGCCAGTTGCAGGTAGTCCTCGATCTCCTCTCTTAGCAGATGGAAGGAAGGTTGTGAAGACGTGTAGATAAGTGTTACATCCGTTCTGGTTTCGAACCACGACTCCTCCGGCTCTTCTTTTCTGGCTATATAGTCTCCGGGCTCCAGTTCTATCGGTTCGTCGGGATTGTTATAGGCCATCTTTCCTCTAACGATGTAGATGAATTCGAATCCCTGCCAGTCCTCGGCCGAATCAAGGTAGAAAGTGGAGCC
>JAGXKX010000054.1:0-5154 GCA_018335015.1 Candidatus Bipolaricaulota bacterium | reverse complement strand
GATCCGTGTTGAATAGTTGGGAGATATCAACGATAACAAGAGGAAACGACTCTTTGTGGATTAGTTCTGAGTTCCGTATTTTGAGTTTAACGTCAAAAACTAGAAACGGTTTGGGGTTAGTTTCAACCATCTTCCGGCCGTGCAAGGAGCCCCAGCCTGCTAGGATTTTTGACCAAATTTAAGAGGGAGAGACGCCGGTTTCCCGTTAGAATATCTAATTTCTTTTCGGAATTAAAATTTTATTTCAAACTCTTTCTACGTTGTTTGTTGGCCGTAGCCCTTAAACTTCTCCATGAGTCTCTTTATCTCTTCTTCTCCCAGTCCGTCAGGAGTGATACCGGCCGCCAGGGTCTGATAGTAGATCCTGGCTAGTTCCTCGATTATCGATGCCACCTCGAAAACGCTCTCGAGATCATGCTCAACGGCCAGTACCCCGTGGCGTTCGAGCAAAACACCGTTTCTGTCTTCCAGGGCATTTACTGCAGCCTTTCCCAGTTCGAGGGTTCCATAGGTCTGGTACTTGGCTACCGGTACCTCGTCCCCCACGAAAGCTATTTGATAATATATCGGAGGTATGCTCTTCCCCGCGGTGGCCAGAGTTGATGCGAATGGGGAATGAGTATGCATTATCGCGTTGACTTGTTCCTTTTTATTGTAGACATGGACGTGCATCGGTGTTTCGGAAGAAGTCTCGTGGCCGCTCGTTTCTATTACGTTGCCGTCGTAATCGACCTTGCAAATATCTCCCGGTCCTAACTCCGGGTACGGGATACCCGTTGGAGTTATCAGTATATCCTTCTCCGAAAGCCGGTAACTAATATTACCGCCGGTTCCTTTGGTCAGGCCGGAATTCAGAATCTTTCGGCCAAATTTACATATCCTCTGTCTCGCTATCTCTTCAGGAATTGTCTCCATATGTTCCTCCTCGCCGTAAGGGTCAGCGATCAGTTATCTGTCTAGGTAATCATACGGGTAATTTGACGATTTGAAAACTATAAATACGGGTCTTTCGAGCTCTTTAAGTTTGCTTGAGGTAATTTGCACTCCATGGGGCTGTTATCTCGGAGCTTGCTTTCGGAAAACGGACTTTGTTATATTGGATGGTGAAGGATTAAGGGTCATAGTACCGGAAAAGAAATTTGACTCAAGTGAAGGGAGGATCGTATGGGCCGTGTGCGGCTCTTTGACCGGTTAATCTTAGCTTAAAGGAGGGTGTAAGGGTGAAGAAGCTGGTAGTAGTTTTATTCGTAGTTACGTTGATCGCGTTTGTCTTAAGTCCCATCACAACACAAGCGGAGGAAGCACGAAAGTGGATATCAACCTACTCCGGGCCTGGTGATACAGCGGTTGGGGCCCATACATTTCCAAAACTGCTGGCCCGGGAGAAAAGTGAAGGCTTTATGGGGGTCGGAGTTGTTGATACCGAAAGCGACTTCGCTCAGCAGGGCTGTCTCCTTGACCTGAGCGAAAAAGGCAAAATAAAACGAAAAACCTGCTACGGTGGAGAGCGGGACGATTCAATAACTGACGTGATTCGTGCCAAAAACGGAGGTTTCTACCTCTCGGGGCACACCACTGCCACTAAGGACCCAGGACCGGGTAGAACCTGGGTCGCCGAAGTTGATTCTCGGGGCAGGGTAAAGTGGAGCAAATTGTTGGGACCAAGGTGGGAGGAGACGGAGGAAGACGGTATTATTTCAAATTATAATCTGATATCCCTGATGGGGTCCCCTGATGGCGGAATTTTTGCCGCTGGTTATTTCATTACCGGACTTGCCGGGAAAAGACCCCCTAAGACTTTTGATCCGGGAGATATCGAGATGAAGGGATGGCTGGTAAAGCTAAGCTCCGGTGGAGAAGTTCTCTGGCAGAAAAGCTACGGCGGAAAGGATCTGGGCGGCTTCATGTCTGCCCGAGAAGTTCAGGAAGGGGGTTTCGTTATGGCAGGCACGACCTATTCCTGGGGGATAAAGGGACCGAAAGGCCCTGGGGACCTATGGATAGTTAAGGCCGACGATTCAGGGCAGGTAGAGTGGCAATACCGGTTCGACAAGGAGCTGGGTGGAGTACCGAATTTCGATTTTGGGGTTAACGCTGTGCCCGCCGGAAACGGTTATATAGTTGCGTCCGTTGCCAGATACGGAGAGGAGAACAACACCTGGATAACCAAGCTTGGTCCAGGTGGTCAAGTGGAGTGGTCGAGGACTTACGGCGAAAAAACAACTCGATCGACCTTCCCGATGGTGTGGACGCTTCCGGATAGCGGTTACTTTGCTAGCGTGATGACCTTTTCAGGAAAAAGAGAACCGGGAAATACCTTGTTATTCCGATTGGATGAAAAAGGGAACGTAAAATGGCAGAGGGAGGTCGGCGGTTCCAGCTACGACTGCTTGCTGGGATTCCAGGCCACCGAGGTCGGCTACTCTATCTTCGGTACTACTGGTTCGCTGGGCTCTAAGAGGAGGGGGATTATTGCAAATTATCCTGGATTCACCCCACCCACCGTGCCGGAATCTGCAGCCCTGGAAACCAGAACAGCCAGTGTCGCGAGCAAGACCGCAAGAGTTAAACAGGTAAGTATTTCTCAAGGATTCAGTACCGAGGATATACCAGTCTCTTCCTTTAATCTAGAAACAAATCAGGTGAAGCTGAATCAACAGTACTTAAGAGAACCCGCGGATTAGTGAATCGGATAGACTTTTTGCTATGGGGAATCCGTTAATATTCGTTGAGTTTGTTGGGTTAAAAATCGTCCAAGGTTCATAGTTCAAAGTCGGAAAGCTGAGGGAATTGGGGGGTTAGCTAGTTACGGGTTCCGTGTTCCGGACTCCAGGTTTGTGGGGAAGGTAGATTTTTCCAATACGGGAGCACAGGGACCCTCTCTGCTGGGTTTGGTTAGCGATATTAGCAGGCTGCCCCGTGCCCGGCAGATAGTTTTGTGAATAGGTTTACTGGCGGTTAAACCAACGAAACGCCACTCCTTTGGCTCTTATTACAATAGCGTAAACGAAAGACCCACGGTTATCTCCTTTGTCATTTCCTCGTAATCGGAATTGTCGTTTAGGTTGATTACAATAGAGGAAGATAGGTCCCTCCGAATCTGGATTTCCGCGAGAGCGGAGAAGCTATGGTTGTAATAAAGAGACGTGCCCTGCTGGTACAGTAGCGAATATTGAAATTTAGTGTCGACGTTCCTCAGGAACTGGTAAGTATAACTTACCTGGCCGTTTATCGTATAAGTTTCAGTAAGTTCGAATGGAGACGTGAAGTCTAAGCCCATCGTAAGCTGGGAATTAGTCGTAAATGGCCGAGCGTACCTTACTGCCGAGTTAACCAGGAAGTCTCGTGGTTCACCCTCGGGGTCTATAACTTCGTAACCCAGGCCCGCTCGAAACTCCCAGCCGCACAGACGCTGGTCAGTTCCTTCCTGGATTATTTCCCTTATCCTCAAAACCTCTACCGCGTCGAGGTTACCTACATCGAGTTCGTCGTCGGACTCGATCAACTCCGTTATTTCTGTTACCGCGTCGTCCAGGCTTTTTTCCGGCCCTATCCGGCCGATGATTTGGGCCACTTCTCGCACCAGCTCGTCTGGCATGTCGGCAAAGGCGGCGCGCCTCCCTTGCAGGGTGTTTCTTATCAGCACTGCTTTTACCAGTGGAGTGACGTTCTTGAAGCGCCCCAAACCTGACCCGGTCAGGACCTTAAGTCCGAAATTTTCGGCAAAACTGCTGGAGGTATTTGCCCGGAAACCGCCAAAACCGAATAGAGCCGTCTCCGTCAAGTAAGCATTGTAACGGGCACCACCAGTTGCATCGTAAGTTAGTTCATTTCGAGACACCGAAAGGCTGGCATTTGAGTCCAAATTTATGCTGTAGGTCGGGTTGGAGTATATGTAATCGTAATCACCGAAAGCGCTACCCCTGTTGATGTCTCCTTCTTCGCTCAATGAGGGGTCGTCGTAAAAATGATAGTTGAAGTCCAGGCCCAGGCTCTGGTAGGTAGTTTCCGGTATAGTGTAATTACAGAGAGACAGGTTGTTGGAATAGTTTGTGACTTGAGAAAGGCCCGTTAAGCCCGTCGCACCTAGAGTAAAAGCCACACCGAGAAGCACAATAAAAATTACCTTAAAGGAACAATTTACTTGCACGCTACTCACCTCCTTGGAACTCGGGGGTTTCTTTATCAATTGTAATTCGAATCGATTATTAAAACAATTTTTGATACAAACCGTGGTAATTTTTGTACTGTGGATCAATTAGCTCGATCGGTAATTAGCTAGATACACTCGTCAAAGAAGCCAGCAACTCTCCTTTTGTACTCTTCCGGTTTATCTTCAAAACCCCCTACGTGGCCGACTTCCTCGGGAGTCCACAATTCTTTTTCCCCGGGTTTGTTCTCGTGAAGCACCTTGCCGTTTTTCGGATAGATGACCTGATCGGCTTCGCCGTGAATGAAAAATACGGGTTTCCGGAGACTGCTGATTCTCTCTGTGAGGTCCGTCTTTTTTATTATGTCAGTATCGAGGGCACGGTTGGCACCGTGACCGTAAAGTGGAAACAGAAGGTCAAACAGTGGGTTGTTTTCGTAATTCCCGTAACTCTCGGAAGCGAGTTTTATGCTGGCAAAGGGACTATCGGCGACTACGGCATCTACTTTTTCAGTCTCCAGTGCCGCCATTAAAGAAGCAGACGCTCCGGCGGACCGACCCAGCAATCCAATATTTTCGACCCCGTGGTTTTCCTCGAGGTATTGGGCCGCGTTTACTATGTCTCGGCTCTCGAAGTATCCGAATCCCCATTTCTCACCATCGCTTTTCCCCCTTCCCTGAGGGTCAAATAAAAGGAGGTCGTACCCTTCCTCATGCAGAAAAGGTACGTAATCGAGAATCTCCCATCGGGACTTCCCCTTGCCCGGAGCCAGTATAATGCAGTCATCCGTGTTCCCATCGATAAACCAGCCGGATATGGTTAGCTCTTTCTCGGTGGTATTGCTACTTTTGAACTCGACTGGTTCGTAGTCGTAGCCCAGATCGGAGGGATTCTCTTGCCCAACTTCTCCTCTCGAGGTTCCATAGATTTCCCGATCGAGGGAGGACTTGATTTGATAGCTGACAAAGCCAAGACCACCAACTAACAGGGCAGCAACTAATGA
>JAGXKX010000053.1 GCA_018335015.1 Candidatus Bipolaricaulota bacterium | reverse complement strand
GCTATCGGGAGGTAGAAGTGGGTGGGCTGCTCGTAGGCTCGCTGAAACCAGCCTTCTTTTACCATCTCAACGTCCGGTGGCGTTCCTCCGTGGGCGGCTATAAACACTTCCCCCTTCTCCTTGCCGTACCTTTCCAGCGCCTCTACAGAACCTCTACAGGAAGTAGAGTTTCCGATAATGGCGTCAACTTCTCCACCTTCGGCCTGCAGGACGTTGTAGGTTTTCTCGAACCCGGGCTGTTTCTGAAAGTTGGTCTGGACGACTCTGTGTTTGAGGTCCGGGTATTTGTCCGTCTTTGAGTTGGATTCCCCTTCAAAAACTTCGAATATACCGGCCGATCTTTCTCTACCGATGCTCATCTCAAGCGACCCCTGCAGGTGCAGGACCGTCCCGGCAACTTCTCCAATTGGTTCAACTTCGTTCTCCAGATAATCAACTACCTCTTCCGCCAGCGCGGCGGTTGCGTTTTTGTTTCCGTAAGAGACTGATATCGATATTGCCGGAGTTTCTACGTCGGAATTTGCCGTTGCAACTGGTATTCCGGCGTCGACGGCGTCCTCTATGGCATTTATCGGTGCGGTACTGGATACAGGCCCTACTATGATGCCATCCATATCAAGATCAATGAAGTGCTGGATGTCCTTAACCTGTTTTTCAGCCTGCATGAGTGCATTTGCCGTCGTGAACGACATGTTGTTATCCGAGGCGTACCAGCGGCCGGACTGGATGTAAGCGTGCTCCCAGTCTCCATACATACCCCAGATAGAGTTTCCAATTTTTAGAGGACTATCCTCTTGCGCCATTGCCACGGTTGAAAGACCAAACACCAGACCCACCATAACCACTAAAACTACAGAAAGGATTAATCCTGTGCTTTTTTTGGTCAATTCAAACACCCCTTTTCTGAAAAGATTTACTTGTTAAAGTTTTTCTTACAATACCTCGCCGAAACTTGCTTTTAAAATTGAACTTACCACCTCCAATTCACAGCTCTAAAGGTCATTAACGTCTCAGATTCCAACTTCTTACCGGTTCGTGTAGTTCCGGACCGTCAAATTAGTATGTATGGTTAGCCCAGGGAAACAAACCTTTGTTTTATCTCCATTAAATGCTCGGTCATGCATCTCTGTGCACTCTCGGGACTACCTTCCTTGATGGCCCCAAATATACCTCGATGATGCTTCTGGGAAATATCTAATACGCCATCTATATTATTCACCTTTTCCTGTTGATCCCTCATGAGGTTGCGGACAGTTCTTAACATTCTTTTCATCAACGTATTTCCGGACATTCGGCCCAACAAAAGGTGAAATTCCATATCTAACCGACTAAACTCCTCGGTATCTTCTTCACTCACCACAACGTCCATCTCTTGGACCAGCTCTCTCAATTCATCTATTGCCGAATCATTTGCATTCTCTGCAGCGAGCCTTACCGTCCCCTGCTCGATATAAAGACGGGTTTCAAGTAGTTCCTCAATTCCGACGTCCGCGGTTAGTAATTTCGAAGCCACTATTTCCTGGAGAGGTTTTAAATAAGGGCTATTACTTACGTAACTTCCCTTACCGTGCTTTATATCGATTAGTCCCAGTACTTCGAGTTTCTGCAGAGCTTCCCGGGTTGAGGCACGGCTAATGTCGAACTCTTCTGAGAGAGATTTTTCCGATGGCAGTTTTGCGCCCGGTTCAAATTGGCCGGATTTTATTTTTTCAATTATGTCCTCAACCACGAAATCACTAACGGCTTTTTTGTTAAATTTATTCTTCATAAACTACTAATCCGGCCCCTGTTATATAGTGATTAGATGTCTGACAACTTTATAACGAGACGCACAACAAATTTCAATCAAATATACGGTTAAACCAGAGCAACTACTCAGCCTCTACCACACCTACTGTCAAAAGAATATTTGCATAGGTCCTTTCCTCTCCCGTAGAAATTACTAGAGAAACCGATTGGTCCCTGGCGGCTTCGTAAAATTCGAACCTGCCTTTCTTTTCCAGTTCGACCTCGCCGAGTAAACTCCGAAAATCTTCAAATATTGACGGTTCTTCGCCGGTCCCCGGCTCCATTACGGCCGCTGCTTCAATCACGATGGACTCACTTACGGCAGCAAGAACCTGGGGAACGGTAACAATTCCGGGCGCGAGGTTGAGGTAGACTTTTTTCGCAGAATCGTTCGACCCGGTGGTAAACGGATAATTACCGTCAGCGATCAGAACCTTCGAACCGTGGCCGGAAGTCCCTAAAGCCCCGAGAATTTCGGGATGTAAAAGTTCTGTTCTCAACATTTTATCACCTACTCGTCCATTTATTTAACCTTCAACTTTCTCCCAGATCGGTGGTCGACGTTCATCTCCCTCCGAACCGAGCAAAACAGGTGTTACGCCGGATATTTCACAGAGATAAATCAATTTTTGTACGTGATCTCCTTCCACCCCTAATACGTGGTTGGAGGGAAAGAGGTCGTTAAATTCATCAAAGCTCCCGTCAATCCTGGCATGAACGTGAGGCCAGGTGGGGTCGGTCCGTTCATTGAGAGCCTGCCGTTCCTCCTCGGGCAAATCCAGGCTCTCTCCCGACATGATTACCATATAAGGCTCCTCGTCCCACAACCCGAGTCGGGCAAAGGTCATTTCTCCAGGTGCCGCGTTGAACTCGACTGAAGCTCCGCCGGCCTTGAAATAGAATTCCATAGCGGGATGAAAGGTAATTTTCTCAAAGTTCTCCTCGGGGTCCATCGACATTTTGGAGTAGTAACTGGAGTGGTTGCCTGAGTTACACCAGTCCCAGATATCTTTTTCTGGGTGATATAGCCTGACATCCATAAACAAGGTAGGTAGTCCACCGCTGACGTACTTCAGCATCTGCATAGTCATTGCCGAGTAAGCGTCCGCTTCAGTGGCACAAACCGTAGGTTCTTTTTTGCCCCTCCAGTCGTAGGGATCGTTCATCATCATTTCGGCGACATCGCCGAGACAGACGTTTTCTGTTAATTCTCTCTGGCCCTTCAACCCACAGAAATCGAACCCTTTATCTTCGTTTACTTCTTCCATAGCGAGGTATAACCGTAGCTGATCCTTGAGGTTTTCCGGGGTAAGCATTTTTCCGTCGTATTTTAGCCTATCCCCCAGAAGTTCTTCGAACCACTCTAATCCCCTATCGACCTCATTCGAATCGACTTCTTTCATTCTTTCGCTTAGCCAGAGCTGATCAACCTGTCTTCCTGTTGTCCCAAAGTATTTTAGAGTCGGCGTCAGATGAAAGTATCCAGTTTCCATACCCATCGAATGTCCCCCGTAGATTCCCAGTACTTCGTTCTGCATCGTAGTCAGTGCCTGAGAAGCCCTTAGCCAATCTACCACCTTTTGCTGAGTCTCCTCGTCATCCATTTCTCCGATCACACGGTGGGTGCGTTTCCCTGCCTGGCGGAGAGCCCCGTCGGTCGCAAGCAGGCCCACATTACCGGGATATTCTCCGTTATTATTCGACAGACTCAGTACGGGAACCTCCCTCCCGAGAGAATTCAAAAAGGGCCAGACGAGAAAGGGGAAGTTCCAGACGTTATAACACATCACGACCTGCTTAACGTTCTGCCGCGACAGCTCCTCTCCTACCTTCTGGGCACTCCTTGTCCCCGTAATAATCTCGGACCCTGTTATAATCTCGGGCGAGGTACCATCCTGATTTACCATCCTGGCTTCAATTATATCGGCCCAGTCCTCGAGTACTTCTCTATTCTTCTCGTTGTTTTGCTCATAAACGTGCTCGCGTTCGTCGTTCAACATTACCAAACCAACCGGGGTAGATCTCATTTTGACCCTCCTTTAGTAAATCATTCTTGAAATTCTTTGACCAACAAAATTAAATTTCCTGGGAATTCAAACTTGGACTGTCGGTTAACTTCCCGAGTCGAGATTAAACGCTGTAACATATCTGTGAATTGAATCCTTAACCTCTTCGATCAAGCGTTCCTCAATATCCCTGTTCCGGGAGTATTTCCGGACGTTTTCGTATAGTTTTCCTCGAGCACCTTTCACCTCGGGATCGGTTAAAACGTATCGCCCCACACAGAATGCAATATTCTCCCTGTTATTTTCAGCGAAATCCTCCAGGTCCTGTCCCTCAATATCACTCGGGGCAAACTTCTTCCAGGGGGCTTTCTCGACTGCTACAGTCTTTAAGGTTTCGAAGAAATTTGACCGCTCCTCCTCCGAGCCGTTCTCTTCTAAAAGTCGAGTTTCCTCTCTTTCAACCTTAACGAGCCCTTCCAGTAAAGAAGCGGCAAATTCCGGTCCCACGTTGGCGGCACCTATTCCTATTTCGGGAAAATCAGAAAGCACCGAATCGCCAAGCCAGTCAGTATAATGAACCTTCAGAAAGGTATCGTGAGAGGAAGTAATTTTTACCAATTCTTTTGCCTTACTCCGGTCGAAGTCATTTGTCATATCAATTCTCATCGTCGTCCCAACCTGCCCCACTACGAAGAGGATCCTATCGATTGGGCTATCGCTACCAATCTTTCTACCTAAAAGCTTGACGAACTTTTCGAAATTTTCAGAATCCGTCATTCCCCCAACTATTTCCTCAGTACCAACTTCGTAGTTTACCGCCTGAAGGTTCTTCTTTTCGATGTAGTCTTCTATGCTCAGTATCAGTTCGGCGGTCCTCGAGGCTATTTCGCTGAGACTTAGACGTCCATCCACTCCGGGATCCTCCGTCGCGTCTACGTGGATTACGTCGAAGCCGGCTCTTACGTCCCTATAAAACAATTCCCTGGCGTACTCCATCGCCCGGGAAGTGGGTACTTCGTCTTTACCCCTATCCCGAAAACTCTGGTAGGGCCCTCCGTGGTCCCGGGCAAGAATCCAGTCACCTTCGTACCGGTATTGATTCGAAACTTCGTCTATAAATTCCACCAGGTCTTCCTGGGACCATCCCGTGTATCCCCGGTCAGCGTCCACCTGCCTCGGCGTAGCGATGAACATAGGGGTGAAGCTGGTATCTTTGGCTTCAGCTATCGCCGCTTTAACTATTTCCTCAGTCATCGGACAAATACCGAGTAGCGTAGACTTTCCCCGTCTCTTATGTAAGTAGTTTTTAATTTCCATTTTCCTCGATCATTCTTTCCACACGGCCTCTGTCCGCCAGCCCTTCCATCGGCCCTTTCTCCGCAACCGCGAGCGCACCTACTGCGTTGGCAAACTTACTTAACCGTTCAAGCTCCATACCTTCCAGCCAGCCCACGTCGATGGCCGCGGAAAAGGCGTCTCCGGCTCCGGTCGGGTCTACTTCTTCCACATCAAAGGCTTCGGCTTCAAAAGTTTGGGTTCCGTCGTAAACCCTGCAGCCACTTTCTCCGTCCTTAACGGCAACCAATTTAACTCCTTTTTCGAGAGCTATTGACACGGCTTCCTCTTCCGAAGTCGAGCCGGTTATTCCCTTCAGTTCGTCCGCCCCGGGGATGATCAAGTCACATGAGTCGAGTATCGGATTACAAATTTCCCGAGTCTTCTCGACTCCGAGCAGTTCCGTTCTCAAGTTTGGATCGAACGAAATATCCAGGCCCTCTTCTTCAGCTATTTTTACTCCCTCGTAACAGGCCTGTCTCATCTGCTCACCCATGGCTAGAGAAGAACCGTTTATATGCAAAAGATCGGCGTCTTCTACGTAGCCCCTGGAAATATCTTCCCGGCTGATCGCACCGGCGGCCGAGTTTCCCATGTGATAGAGAAACTTCCGGGACCCGTCGGAAAAGTAGCCGACAAACGCAACTCCCGTGGATAATTCCTCGTCGACTTTTACTCCGGCTAAATCGACACCGTCCCTTTCTAACCTGTCCCGTAGACAATCCCCGAATTCGTCATCACCGATCCCGCCAATAATTCCAGAAGAGGATCCCAGTTTTGCAACGGCATCTATAAAAATTGCCGGAGCCCCGCTCGGAAACGGGCCCACGAATTCTCCGGGCTGATCAAGCGGGCTATCCACGTCTTTCCTCATTACCTCGACTAGCATTTCTCCAATGGTAATTACTTTCATCTGTATACTCCTTTGAGTCAGTTTGGAAGGTTAAATGGGTCCTTCACACTAAATTAGAGACCAGGAGCGACGCTAAATATCCCTTTTACGGGCCCATCCGTAAAGTTCTGATACTGGTGCTCAACTCCTTCCGGTATCAGTGCTACCCGACCTTCCGGCACGTCAATAGCGTCCTTGCGATCCGGGAAAAACACCGTTATTTTTCCTTCAGTCACGTAAAGGGTCTCGTCTCCCTGATGGCTTTCCGCTTCGGAAGTCCTGGGCCCCTCACCTCCGGAAGGAAGCTGGAGTTCAGCCATGTGGAGCAAGTCGTTACTGACGATGAACCTGACTATAATTGGATGCTCTTCCCCGTGGATTACGGGTAAGCGCTGACTTTCCTCAATCTTAATATGGGCTCTTCTCGCCCTGGCTTTCTCGCCATCCATCGGGTACTCTCCCAGTCGATCTATACTCCTTGCCCCTTCCTGCTTGAACTTTACGTCTTCGATGCCCCCGGAGTCTTTCAGGTCCTTACCGGCTTTGAATAGCTTCATGTCTCCTTCCATTTCGGGAGCGGGGCCAGTTTCATCCCACATCCTCGGAGCTATAGCACAGAGAATATTTGCTTCCTCGTCACCAAAATTGTAAGACTGGTGGAAACTACCTTTTGGAATTAAGATGGCGTCGCCGGCTTCGGCCTCTATCACGGTCCCGAGTTCGGGCTGAATTTCCGTCAGAGTCCCGCTCAATACGTAATACATCTCGTCTCCCGCGTGAGAGTCGGGGGGCCCAAAAAAAGCTCCCGGGGAGAGAACGAACTCGGTCTGGGTAATTAAATCGGTACTTGCCCAGACCCATACAATGTTGCTCGTATGAGGCCTATCGGGGGGATAAATTTCAGTTATCCTGTCCTCCGGTTTTATCACAACCGGTTCCTTGTTCTCGGGTTTAAACGGGAACTCGTAGTATCCTTCGTAGGATTTTTCCTCTTTTAAATAATCTCCGTAATCCATTTTCCAATCACCTCGAGGAAATATGTTGTTAAACTAGCGTCCATCGTCCATTATTAGCCTTATTAAGATCCGAACATTCAAATGTCAGATCTTACCCGTGCGAATGTATTAAAATAAGAAGATAATACATGCTTGCCACCGTATTGAAATTTCACCTTAAAAAAAACGGTACCGCTTTTCCGAGATAATAATTGGGTAAAGAACTGTAACTTTCGAAGAATTGCTGAATGATTCTAACCCCCTTCCCGGCTCAAATTTTCTTGCAAGCATTAAGTAATGACTTTTACGGAATTTCTTTTAATAAGATCGGTCTCTAACTTTATTGTCCTATAATTATCCTTTCTCTGGTCATTTAATCGCTCGAATAATAGAGCCCCTGCCTTATACCCCATTTCGTAAGGTTTCTGGCTTACTACGGATAATGGAGGTTGTAGCATTTCTATCCACGGAACATCGTCGAAGCCTACCAGCGATATGTCGTCAGGACATTTCAATCCGACGTTCTTTATAGCTTTGAGGGCGCCGAGGTTGGACATGAGATTGGTGGAAAATAGCGCAGTAGGGGGCCGGTCCAGGTTCAGCAGTTTCTCAGTAACTTCCTGTCCCCCTTCTAGCTTATAGTCACCCCTAACCAGCAGATCCTGGTTGACCTCGATACCTTCCTCTTCCAGGGCTATTTTATAACCATTATAGCGACTCCTGCTTGTGGAAATACATTCTGGTCCCAGTATAGTACCAATCCTTTCGTGACCATTCTCCAAAAGATGTTTAGTAGCCTTGTAAGCCCCTTCTTCGTTATTGGAGGTAACAAAATCGGCTTCTATTGATGAGACCTTCCTATCCAGGAACACAAAAGGGATATCCTGCTCTCTAAGCAGGTTAATTTTATCATCATCCTTCCCCGTGGGAGCTATCACTACTCCATCTACCCTCTGTTCGATCAAACTATCAATTAGATCCTGTTCCTTGCCGATCAGCTCATCGGTGTTGGAGACTATGACATTATAGCCTCTTTCCGAAGCAATACCTTCTAGACCCCGGGCAAGATAAGGTGAGAACATGTTAGTTATATCAGAAACAATTAGACCGACGGTATAAGTTTTTTGTGTTTTTAACCCACGAGCAATTGCATTTGGAGAATGGTAGTTTAGTTCTTCCATTGCTCTTCGAACTTTCTCCGTTAGTTCGGGGCTAACATATCTGGTCTCATTGATTACGTGAGAAACTGTTGACTTAGAAACACCGGCCTTTTCGGCCACATCTTCTATCGTAGCCATAGTAACTCCTTAAAATTGGCGTAAATGTTAACTCTCATGGTGTCGAAACGGTTGTAAAACCGTTTCGATAATTTTATATCATAGTTCTGTCCATGAATCAAGTTATAAGAAAATTTAATTGACAAACCCTTATTCGAGAAAAGTTCCTGTTACTGATATCTAGCTTTTCTTAAACTCGCAATAGGGATGATTTTGAAGGATTAGAAGGTTTTTACTCTAAAAGTTGCCACCGGAAAATTTATCGATAGAATTCCTCATAAGCTTCGTACATTGAAATTACGTTCTCCGGAGGTACTTCTGGCAAAATATTGTGAATTGCGGCGAAGACAAAACCTCCGCCGGGGGTTAATATTTCTAAATTTTTCTTAACTCTCCGTTTTACCCTCTCCGGTCGAGCTTTATTCAAGACTTCTCGAGTATCAACCCCGGCTCCCCAGAAAGTTATATCGTTCCCAAATTCTTTCTTGAGCTTTTTCGGGTCCATGTCTTTCGTGTTTGTCTGAACAGGATTAATCGCGTCGAACCCAATTTCAATAAGGTCCGGGATCAGTTCATAGATGGACCCGTCCGAGTGTAAAAGAATACTCAAATTGCTATTATCTTTGACGTAACCAATAAGTTTTTCCTGCCTTGGTTTAAATAATTTCCGGTAGATATCCGGTGGCATTATGGGTCCCTTATCGTCACCCAGGTCGTCTCCGAATCTAATTACATCTATCACGTCTCCCAGGTACTCTGTTACCTTTTCATAGGTCTTAAGGTGTTGCTCCACTAAAGCGTCCAGCAACCGAGCTACCTCCGCCTGATTTCTAACCAGGTCCTTCAGAAAGTTGTCCATCCGTCTTAAAAATGTTCCCCACTCAAACAAATTTCCTCCGGCGGTAAGCATTATCGCGTGATCCGTATTCTCGCGGAGATTTATTGCTCTTTCCCTGAGGACTTTCCAGAAGTTATCCATTTCCATATTGTCCCAGGGGCTGTGGACAAGCGCCTGCCACAGCACCTTATCCATTTCTTGACCTAAATTTTCGTAGTTGTTGGGATAGCCATCTTCGTAGGGAAAGTAGGTCTGGTCAAAAAAGTACCCGTGATTGGGCATTTTGGCTATTAATTCCCCGTCCTCGCTGTAAACTCTCCAGTCACCATTTTCGTCTCGTTCGGGCCTGAACCACTCAGGATACTCTGCGGGATCCCCGTTAGGTAACTCCATCTCGTACCAGTCCTCGTCATTCGTGTTAAAGGATCTCCCAACGTCAACTATGTCTACTCCAAATTTATCGAGAATCTTTACTTCCGGCTGAGCCAGTTGCTGAACGACGTCATAAACCCTTGTATGGCCTCCCTCGATACCCAAATAGTCCTTCAAGTTGCTGTAAGCAATAGCTGATATTCCCGAACTGGGGTGGGAGCCCAAATCCACAGGAGCCCTGTCCGGTTCATCGTGATCCAATGCCGATAAAAAACGTTCTCTCGGGAGCAAAATAAATCACCTAAAAAATTAATCCATGTGAAAAACTTCTTCCATTTCCGCCCACCATTCACCTTCTTCCCTGCTATCCAGAGGCTCCTGGAGTGGCTTTGTAACATCCCACCATTCCTGGGTTGTCGGGTCTTCCGCCATTTTTTCCATATCCGCCTCAAAGTCGTCCCCCGTGTATTCAAAGTAAGCAAATAAATACCCGTTTTTATGAAAGATCGAATAGTTCTCGACGTTGCACTCTTTGAGGGTTTCCAGAACCCCCTCCCAGACGTCATCGTGATATTTTTTATACTCTTCCAGCTTATCTGGTTTAACGCGGATAACCTGCCCGTGTCTCTCCATTAAGATCACCTATATTCTGATAGTTTTTTGTAAGCCGCGGGTAACTCCCGCTTGATCAGCTTGTAAAAAATTCACATTAACCGTGAAGGGTTCAAATCCATAACCCTGTAGCCAATTATAGCTAGAAGCGGATAATCAAAGCAAGATACAACCATCACGAAGAAAAGTACGAACCAAAGTTACAGGTTTATACGGAAGTCAAATCAAGCAGTGGATTCTCCCATTAACTGACAACTGGTTTGACCTCAAAACACTATAAGCAGATAAAATCCCGACAACCGGGCAATGAGTAGGGGGTTTGAGATAAATGAAGTTGTTGCTTGCGACCTACGCCTAGCTCTAAAAAAGTGGCGACAGAATTGAGGTTGAAACTCACTAAACTAACCGATTGCGCACCCAAACCATCAAACTGGCTGGGTGCCGGTGAGTTCGTTGAGAAAAACAAATTCTTTTTTGGTGGTCCTCTAGAAGCTTGAATTTTGCTAGACGGGTTGATAGCATAATTTAGAATTCCAGGAGAATGAAAAGACTCCATTAGATCTGGGGCCGTAACGATAAAGGCCTTTCAAATTTGCCAAAGACAGTCGTTTGGAGCCCGAAAAATTTTTATAATTAAACTGAGGTTTTTCTAATGTCAAACCAAGCAGTGATGGAAGCCAAAAACGTGTCAAAGTCTTTCGGCCACGTTCAAGCTCTAGACAATGTAAATTTTAGCATAAATAAGGGAGACATTGTCGGTTTCGTGGGAGATAACGGTGCAGGAAAATCAACCCTGCTTAAAATCCTTACCGGTGTGCACGAACCGGATTCCGGTGAATTGTACTGGAAGGGAGAAAAAGTGGAGATTTCTTCTCCCGAAGACGCACAAAAGTTGGGCATAGGAATCTTACACCAATCATTGCCGGTTATCCCAAAACTAAATCTCGCCCAAAATTTTTTCCTAACCAGAGAACTAACAAACGGTCCACTAAATACCCTGGATAAAAAGAAAATGGAAAAGATTTGCGGAAAGCAGATGGAATTACTGGGTATCAGCAAGGATATAACTCAACAAAACGTCGAGACCCTATCGGGAGGAGAAGAACAGACACTTATCCTGGCGAGGACCTATTTTTTCGGATCCGAGCTAATAATACTTGATGAACCTACTAACAACTTGTCGGTAAAAGAGACGAGAAAAGTGTTAGAAACTACAAGGAAAATACATGAAAGAGAAGGCATTCCTATCGTTTACGTTACTCACAACATCCCGAGAGTATTCCCGATCGCCAATAGATTTGTCGTTCTGGAGCGGGGAAGAAAAGTAGCTGATTTAGAGAAAACTGAGGATTTAGATGTCAGGGACGTGGAGGATTTAATTGTTTCGGGGGAAATGGGAGGTAACAGGGAATTCGAAGAGGCCAAGTAACAATAATCCGGCTTCTATATACTTAACCGACACACGTGCGATTCGTAAAAAGTTTTTGGGGAGTATTATATACGTACCTTTTACTCCTGCTTCGAAACAATCATCCGATTGTAGAGCAAGAAGACTAATATTTTGAAAGAGCGGGCGGCTTTAGAAATTGCCAGGCAATATCCGCACTTTCTTACCCTTAACTCTTATTACAATATTGACTGTTCTAAGTCTTATTTTACCTGCCGGAGGAAATCGTAACTAACAAATACTATTATCAGGATACCCATTATCGCCTGCTGATAGTAAGGAGAAATATTCAGGGTAATAATTAGATTCTCAATTGAGTAGATCAGGAACCCTCCAACCACAGCCATCAACGGAGACCCCTCTCCACCTGAGAGAGAAACGCCCCCAACAATCGGTATCACTAAGACCGTCATCAAGGGAAGAGAACTCGCGCCAGCCTGCCAGGATGCTGCATTAGAAGAACTAGCAATCAGAATACCGGCCAGCCCTACGAGAAGAGCCGACCCCATGTACGCCAGGATTCTAACTTTAGTGGTGTTAACCCCCGTATACCGTGCCGCTTCGTCATCTTGGCCGGTAGCAAATATTTTCCATCCAATCGGTTTATAGTAGAG